>CADAKR010000157.1 GCA_902788545.1 uncultured Coriobacteriaceae bacterium | reverse complement strand
GCATGGGCCACTTCTTTGCGCTCAATGCCAGAGCGCCGCTCTTTCTGAGCGAGGCCTGCGCGGAGACATGCTGGTCCACCAAGGGTGGCACCACGGAGGCGCACTACATCGGCATCCAAAAAGGCCTGCTGGCACAGTTTGGCCAGCGCCTCTCCCCCGTCTCCACCGACCGCGTCACCCCCATCGCGCCGGGCGCGTATCTCGTGCCGCACACGACCCCTGTCCTGGGGGAGATAGGACGCCAGGCCGGCATGTTTCTGAGGCAAGGGAACGTCCTTGTCCCCGACGGCTTTGCCCACGAGCTCACGCTCGTGCTCGAGCTCGGCGCCGCCCCAGACGCACCGCTGGCCGTCTTCAATAGCTGCTCGCATGCAGGGTTGCCTGTCGTCGTGAGCGAAGTGCGGGCGGCTTTTCCCGGGCGCACCATTGCCGCATACGTGGGCGGACTTCACCTGGTTCATGCACGCGACGAGCAGGTCATTGACGTTGCACACGCCATCGAGACCGCCGGCGTCTGCCAGCTCTACACGGGCCATTGCACGGGCGCACATGCCGTCGAGCTGCTGACACGGCAGCTGCCCGGTCGCGTTGTCCCCCTGCACGCGGGCCTCCGCTTTGGCCTATAGCTCATCAGCTGACGGAGGAGTCAAGAGAGTGCTGTGCACCCCGGATGAGCTGCGCGCGTAGCCGATGACCAGCGTAGCGTTGCGAATGTGGCATAGACGCGTGAGAAGCCCTCTCATAGAACAGCAACCCTTTGATTGTTCCATTGCAGTACTACCCGAGTACAATTCTCAAGGGGTGCGCCCGCAAAACCGTTACCCTGGGCACTGGTACCGTAGAGGAGCAGAGATGGCAGAAGATGTTCGCTCGGCAAAGAGCACGGCTGGCATGGCGGAGTTCGAGCTTGTCTATGAGGCGCCTGACTGCGTGGTGTTGGACAGCGCCTACTGCTCCATGGGACGCATGATTGCCCTTCGTGCCTGCGAGTCAGCTGGCTGGGCCTATCACGACGCCACGACGCTCCTCGAGCTTGTGCCCGAATTTGGCGTCACGTCCGAGGACGTCGACGCGTTCGGCCAGGCCGAGTGCAGCGACGTTTTCCCGTGCAAGCGCCACGGCTGCAGGCGAGATGTCGGTTGCGATCACGTGCGTGTGCGGGTGCTCGGCTGCAATCGAGCATGCGATGCAGCCCGTTCCCGTGCAGATGTCGGCGACGAGCAGGGTAGGGGGCGCCTCGATGCTCGCGCCTTCTTCGAGCTTCTCGCTCGTCAGCTCCGCATAGTGCCGCAAAAGCTCGGCGTCGAGCGCGTCTTGCGGCTTGGGCGCGGCTGGCAGCAGCGCCAGCGCCTCGCTCACGAGCACTTCGGTTTCCGGGCGGGGGATGAGCACGCCGGGGCGCACCTTCACGGTGATATGGCGGAAAGCGGCCTGGCCGGTGATGTACTGCAACGGCTCGCCGGTGCCGCGGCGACGCGTCCAGTCGCGAAGCACCGCGCGCTCGTCAGCCGTGAGGGGCCGCTCTGCATCGAGGAACAGCTGCATGCGCGACACGCCGAGCACCTCGCTCACGAGCCACTGCGCCGAAACCCGGGGGTTCTCGTCGCCGTGCTGGCCAAGGTATCCCTCGATCCAGTCGAGGATGCGCTTCACTGTCCAGATATCGTCTTCCATCTCCCTTTTCGTCCCCTCAACAGGGTTGGTCAATAATGTGCGGTTTGAATACCGCATGGCTTGAACAAGTAGCTTTTGGCCGGGAAAGGGCGTAGCGAGGTCAAGCCAAAGGAGGAGCGAGATCCACTTTCCCGCCCGTTCTTGGCGGGAAAGTTAGCTCGCGACGACGACGCGTCGAGCGAAGCCCTTTCCCGGCCAAAAGCGGTGGGACCCGGCTACACCGCCTGCTCAAGCTTCTTGGCGCGCTCGGCAGCCTGCAAGGCGGTGATCAGCTCGGTCAGCCCCGCACCGCCCGATCCGAGCAGCACGCCGTTGTACGTCCCGTTGTAGCCGATGCGGTGGTCGGTCACGCGGTCTTGCGGGCCGTTGTAGGTGCGGATCTTCTCGGACCGGTCGCCCGTGCCCACCTGGGCGCGGCGCTCGGCGCCTTCGGCCTCGCGTTGTTCGGCGAGCATCTTCTCGTACAGGCGGGCGCGCAGCACGGCCATGGCCGCGATCTTGTTCTGCAGCTGTGATTTCTGGTCCTGCGACTGCACGACCAGGCCGGTGGGGAGGTGCGTGATGCGCACGGCCGAGTCGGTCGTGTTCACGCATTGGCCGCCCGGGCCGCCGGCACGGTACACGTCGATGCGCAAATCCTCGTTCTTGATCTCGACTTCCACCTCGTCGGCTTCGGGCAGCACGGCCACCGTGGCCGTCGAGGTGTGGATGCGTCCCTGCGATTCGGTCTTGGGCACGCGCTGGACGCGGTGCACGCCGCTTTCGAACTTCATGAACGAGTACACCTTGTCGCCCTTCACCTTGAACGAGATCTCGCTGTAACCGCCGGCCTCGGAGGGCATGACGTCCAAAAGCTCGATCTTCCACTTCTTCTCGGAGGCGAAGCGCTCGTACATCTTGAACAGGTCGCCCGCGAAGATCTTGGCCTCATCGCCGCCGGCGCCGCCGCGAATCTCGACGATGATGTCCTTCTCGTCGGCCGGGTCGACCGGGATCAGCATGAACTTGATCTCCTCCTCGATGGCGGGAAGCTCCGCCTCGATGCGCGCGATCTCCTCTTGCGCGAACTCCTTCATGTCGGGATCGTCGAGCATTTCCTTGGCCTCGGCCAGGTCGTCTTCAGCCTGCACGAACGCGCGCGCCTGCTTCACGAGCGGGCCCTGGTTGGCGTATTCCTTCGCCAGGCGGTTGTATTCCTTCTGATCGGCGAGCACGGCCGGGTCGCCCATCTTCTCCTGCAGCTCTTCGTAGGCGGAGATGATCTTCTCCAGCTTCTCTCGCATGCTCGTGTCTGCCATGGTTTACCTCGTTTCGGTTGGGTGCGGAAGGTGAAAGGACGGGAACATGAAACATGGGACAGGGCGCGACCGCCCCGTCCCATGTGGTGGGTTTCAAGCGTTGCTAATATTTCCCGGGCAATTTCTTCATCGGCGGCATTCTAGCAGATGCAGGGCCGTTGCCGCGGGTGGGCGCAAGTTCACACATTGGTTTCGCATTCGTGGTCCTTCGGGCTATTGTTGGCCGAAATGGTAGGATAATCTCGATCATGCGAAAGATAGGAGACCATGATGAAGATCACGTACAACCCCGATGAGGAGATCGTCGCGACGGTGAAAGAGGGCCTCGAGCGTACCGGCGGTTATTGCCCGTGCCGCATCGAGCGCACCGAAGACACGAAGTGCATGTGCAAGGAGTTTCGCGACCAGCTGAAAGACCCCAATTTCGAGGGTTTTTGCCACTGCCTGCTCTACTACAAGTCGCTCGAGGATTAAGCGCGGCGCCTGAGTTCCGCACGCCGGCGCGATGGTTCGGTGAGCGGTCGGTGGAAAACGCGCAAGCTTTTCCCCAAGTTCGGTGCTGACCTGCATGAACACAATAAGTTGATGTGGGAAAACAAAAAATACACAAGATATTGTGTATTCTCGTCCCCATGCCTTCCAAAATGTCGTATGATTGCATCGTCGCTTTTGGTGCCGTGTGCCCAAAAGCGACCACTATCAAGGGAAACGTAAAACGCAAACGTAGGGCAAACGAGGAACAGGGGATGCACTCATGAAAATCATCAAGCGCAACGGCAGCGAAGTACCCTTCGACATCAACAAGATCTCGGCGGCCATCGCAAAAGCCAACGCGGAAGTCGCCGAGTCCGACCGTCTGACCGAGCGTCAGATCATGTACGCTTCGGCCAACGTCGCCGACGCCAGCGAGGCAGCCGGTCACACCGTCTCGGTCGAGGAGATCCAGGACCTCGTCGAGGACGAGATCATGCGCCTCGACTGCTTCGAGGTCGCCCGCAAGTACATCATCTACCGTTACCTGCAAAACCAGAAGCGCCACAAGAACACGACCGACGACCAGATCCTCGCGCTCATCGAGTCGAACAACGAGGAAGTCAAGCAGGAGAACTCGAACAAGAACCCCTCCGTCGTGTCCGTCCAGCGCGACTACATGGCCGGCGAGGTCTCGAAGGACCT
>CADAKR010000156.1:4259-5799 GCA_902788545.1 uncultured Coriobacteriaceae bacterium | reverse complement strand
GGGGCTGCATCGTTTTCGATGCTGCTAGGGATGCGGGCGCATGGAGACGTATGGCTGGGTTGCTTGCGGGTACGTGCCAGAGCGTCGAGCCCTTCGATTTAACCGGAATGGAGGTGTCGCGCAAACTTCGAGAGCCGCATAGCCTGCAAATTGTATGCCGATATGCGGCTCAAGTTTGCGGCAACTCTTGATTGGCTACGTCTTAGAGCCTATAATCACAGGAAAATTCTGAAAACACGTTTAAAAACAATGAAAGGAATGTTGAGGGCGATGCTTTGCCAGTTCACCTTCAGGAACTACAGGTCCTACCGCGACGAGACGGAGCTGTCCATGCAGGCGACGCCGATGAGGGAGTTCGAGCGCTCCCTCATCGAGTGTCCCGACGGGCAGAGCTTCCTGCCGGTGGCTGCGGTGTACGGCCCAAACGCCGGCGGCAAGTCCAACCTGCTCGAGGCCCTCGACTACGTGCGCTCGGCGGTGGCCAGGCCGGTCTGGCTGCTGTCCGCCCGCGCCGACGCACCCGAGGGGGAGCGCCCCTCGATGGCCCGCTGCTCGGCGTTCGAGTTCGACGACGTGTCGGCCGCCGAGCCCACCGAGTTCGAGCTCTACTATCGCGCGGGCGAGCACGAGTACCGCTACACCCTGTCCGTGCACGCCGACGAGATCGTGTCCGAGGGGTTGTGGCGGCGCAAATTGGGCGCATCGCGCACGGCGACGCTGTTTGAGCGCGAGGGCGCAAAGGTCGTGCTCGGCCCCACGCTGCGCAAGCTCGCGACGGCCGCGACGTTCAATCCGAGCCTGCCGTACCTGTCGTTCCTCTGCATCAACTTCGACGCGCCGGTGGTCAAGGAGGCTGCCAGCTGGTTCCTCGGCGGGGTGTTCCTGAACTACAACAGCTCTTATCTGGAGCGGGCGCTCGAGCAGATGCTCGACGAGGCGGACTCGCCCGAGGTCACGCGCTTCCTGCGCGCCGTGGACGTGCGCATCGACGGCTTCAGGGTGGAGAAGGCCCCCGAGGGGCGCGGCCAGCGCGTCTTCGTGAAACATGAAGTGGACGGTAAAGGCTACGAGCTGCGGCTGTCCGAGGAGTCGGCCGGCACGCAGAAGCTCATGGGGCTGGCGGCGTTTTTGCTGGCAGCGCTCGAGCGCGGCGGCACCGTGGTCGTCGACGAGCTGGACGCCAAGCTGCACCCGAAGCTTCTGCGCTACGTGATCCTGCTGTTCAAGGACCCCGAGGTCAACAAGCACGGCGCGCAGCTCATCTTCTCGTCGCAGGACGTATCCACCATGCGAAATGACGTGTTCCGCCGCGACGAGATATGGTTCGCGGCGCGCGGCGAGGGGGAGGCCAGCCAGCTGTGGTCGCTCGCCGACATCCACGAGGCCAACGGCAACTTGGTCAGCAAGAACGCGGCCTTCGACAAGCAGTACCTGTCGGGCCGTTACGGCGCCGACCCGTACCTCACCCGCATCGAGGAATGGGACTAGCATGGCGGCGAAAAAGGGCAAGGGCTGGCGCAGCGGCAGGCGCGAGGGCCGC
>CADAKR010000156.1:0-4233 GCA_902788545.1 uncultured Coriobacteriaceae bacterium | reverse complement strand
GAGCGAAGGCAAGGAGACCGAGCCCCGCTACTTCGAGGGCGTGCGCGCGGCGCTGGGTGCGGCGAACGGCCGCAAGGTCGCCATCGTCGTCAAGGGAACCGGCAAGCACACGCTAGACCTGCTCGACTTCGCCGTCGAGCACTGCCGCTACGCGCCAGAGACGTTCGACCACGTGTGGCTCGTGTTCGACAAGGACGACTTCCCGGCGGCCGACTTCGACGCGATGGAGCGCAAGTGCGCCGAGCTCTCCGACGGGTCGAGGACGTTCCATGCGCTGTGGTCGAACCCCTGCTTTGAGCTGTGGCCGCTCCTGCACCTGCGCTACACGACCGCGCCCATGACGGCCGCCGAGTGCCAGCGCGCCCTCGCGCAGGCGATGTCGAAGGACCTGGGCGTCGAGTACCGCAAGAACCTCGGCGGGCTGTTCGGCATGGTGGACGGCCAACGGGCTGAGGCGCTGCATCGCGTGCAACGTCTGGAAGCGCATCATGGGGAGCTGGGCAACGCCAAGCCATCTGCGCAGAACCCCGCGACCAAGGTAGGCGAGATATTCGACGTGATGGGGCCGTATTTGGCTGGGTAGCCCGCATCTTTCCGGCGTGGTTATTGTCCGTTTCGGCTTTGTGCTGCCTCGGGTCTTCATCAAAGAACGTAGAGCAAGTTGTCCAATGCGAGAAAGAAGGCGAATATGGCAGATATGAATTCAGCGTTCATCAAATTTGGTGATTCGATAAAGCTTAGCAAGGCAAAGCGGTCAGAGCTATGCCTGAGCCGCGATGCCATCAGGGAAACCGTCAGGAGCAGCTTCTCCGATTCCGATCGGAGCGTGAAGTTTTGCATGCAAGGTTCGATTGCGATGTCGACTACGGTCAATCCGATAGACGAAGACGATTATGACCTCGATGATGGCGCTTACCTATGCGATTACGAGGACGCAGACGAGGGAGAATGGCCTAGCACCTCGGCTGCACACAAATGGGTCAAGGATGCAGTGGAGGGTCAGACTAGCGCCAGCCCGAAGGATAAGAACACATGCGTTCGTATCCCATACAAACATGGCTACCACATCGACATGCCGATTTACATCATGAAAGACGGCACGGCTCATCTTGCCCACAAATCGCAAGGTTGGATTAAAAGCGACGCTAAGGAATTCAGAAACTGGTTCAGCGACAAGTGCAAGCCGAACGATGGGCAGCTACGGCGTGTCGTGAGGTACTTGAAGCGTTGGAAGGATTGCTGCGGCGTCGAGCTCAAGGGCATCGAGCTGACCATCCTGGCCGCCTCCAACTTCAACGAGGCAAAGGGGCGCGATGACGATTCGTTGCGCTATACGGTCGAGGGCATCATCGAATCGCTCGATGGGTCTTTTGAGTGCAAGAAGCCAGTCGAGCCTTTTGAGGATCTCTTCGAGGGTTTCTCGCAGACGAAGACGGACAATGTAATGAAGGCGCTCCGGAAGCTGCTTTCAAATTTGGAATCTGCGCACGAAACCATTAGCGAGAAAGAGGCTTCCGATAAGCTGAGAGCGTCTTTCGGCGATTCGTTCCCACACGTGGAAGATTCAGCCGTTTCCAGGTACGTTAAAACGGCCGCTCCTGCCGTGCTGAAAAGGGATGGTCGCTCTGGATAAGTCGAAACTGCTGTCAACTCTGCGCGAAGGCGGCTTCGATGTTTCGATCGAAGACAACGAGCTGAAGCTGCCGTGCACTCTGGTGAACGGCGAGACGGTTGAGCTCAAACTGGGTTTGTCGTCTGAATCTCGGTATCATCTGCCAGAATTTAGCTTCGACGTTACCAAGCATCCTGTCCTCTCGGGTTTGCCGCATGTGGGGCCGAATGGAATCGTCTGCACCTTTGATCAAGCATCGAACACGGTTCATCCGGACAGGTGGGAGGAAGCGGTTGCGGAGATTGCATGCCAAGCGAAAGATGTCTTAAACGACGGTGTCAAAGGCGTGAACACCGAGGACTACGGCGACGAGCTTCAAGCTTATTGGGCCTTGGATGCTAGTCGCAGCGTGCCGACGGTTATGATCTGTGATGAGCCGGAACCGGATTTCGGGACCATGGTCGGCGCGTACGACAATCTGAGGCCGGGGCACGTGTTCTTGGCGCTGTCCGAGAATGCCGCCAAGGAATATGCCTGCAAGGCGAGCGGCGGGAAAGGGCCAGTCGACACGGTTTTTTGTCTGTATTTGAGGCTGAGGGAACAGTTGACCTTCCCTTTACCCAGAACGGTCGCTCAATGGAGAGACGAGATCGCTAAATCTGGAAACGACCTTGCGGGCAGCTATGATGCGTTTGCACTTGCCTGCGAGAAGAAGGCGTTCATTGTTGTTTGCTCTGTCCCGACCGCGCGCGGCAGGGCCCTACTGTCTTTTTCGAATCCAGCCCCCAAGCTCATGGTGAAGGGGTTTCGGCCTGGGCATGTGCCTATCGAGTACGCTCTCGTGCGGAACGATTTCGGTGGCAAGGACGTGTCTCGAAGGATCACGGAGGATTTGCGACAGGAGAGGCTTTTTTCCAGGGGTGGGGACGGTGGTGTCTCAGATGTCTCCTGCCTACTCATTGGCTGCGGGTCGCTGGGGAGCCATCTTGCCCGCGCTCTCTGTGATAGCGGGTATGGAAATTTGACGTTGGTGGACAATGACATCTTGAGCGTTGGCAACATCGCGCGGCATGCATGCGGCTTCGAGAGCGTCGGCCTTGCCAAGGCCAAAGCGTTGAAGACGGCGCTTGAGCGAAGCAATCCCAATGTTGCTTGCGCAGCCAGGGACGAAGATGCGAATGTGATGCTCGGCAATCCGCTCGCCCTCGATTTGTTCGACGTCGTCTTTGTCACTGCAGCAGATGCTCCGCTGGAATTGCATGCGGTTCGAGCAAAGGATAGGGGTGATTTGGAATGTCCTTTGATTCTCATGTGGCTTGAGCCGTACGGGCTAGCTGGACACGTTTTGGTGCTGAATAAACCGCAGGACGTCTTTCAGGATATGTTCGACGACGAGTTGAGCTTTCGAAATCGTGTTGTTTTGAATCCCGGCGATTTTTATGAACGAGAAGCGGGATGCCAGTCGACGTATGTTCCTTATTCGGGGGCGGATGCCCAGAAGTTCATCTTTGATTTTCTTGCAAGGTGGAGAACGGTTTTATCTCGGCGGAAGGACCGCAACTATCACTTTGCTTGGCTTGGTGCCCTTTCTTCTGCCGAGGGGCTGGGGGCGTTGGTTTCAGGTGAGTATCGAGACCGCGACGACTATTCATGCCGGTTCGAGAGGATTGACTGAGCATGGAAGTTCCTTTCAGGGATGGAAGCATCCTCGTTCTTCCGGACCGGTTGCTAAGTAAGCTGCGTGCCGCGCTCGCGATGAGCGGATACGATTTTGAGTCAGGTGGAATCCTGCTTGGTTCGAAGGAGGCTCAATCACCCCGCTTTATCGTGAAGGAGCTAACGTTGCCCTCGTCCCTGGATGCGAGAAAAAGGTTTGCATTCGTTCGCTCGAAGAACAGTGCGAATCGGGCTATAGAGCGCGCTTGGAGGGCATCTGGCGGAACCGTTAACTATCTTGGAGAATGGCATACGCATAATGAGAAATCACCTTGCCCTTCGTCTGTGGACCAAAACCTAATCGGCGACTTGGTGGTCGTTGGCTCGATTCCCTTTGGGCGAATCTTCATGCTTATTGCGGGGAACTCAGATGAGATTTTCGTCGGGATGACAACGGCGGCTAATCCCAATGGCTTTATCGAGGAGAGGAGAGCAAAATGGCCGGTATGACGAGGTACTCAATCGATAGCAATGTGCGCACAAAGATTGTGCTATTCGTTGCAACACTCTCCATTGCTTGTGCCGTCTTAGCGAATCTGAGTCTATTTCCCACATTAGAGGCCATTGTCCTTAACACGAATGCTGAGGCGGTCTATCGAACACTGTCGGGGGTTGGGATTACCGGTAGCGCAACCGCCTTTGCATCGTACGGCATACTCTGGTCGCTCTTTGACAACGTACTCTGGAAACGTGGCGTTTTTAGGCGTTTTCATGGGATTCCTGATCTTAATGGAGAATGGATTGGCCATGCGACGTCGTCTTTCAAAGACGAAGATGGCAATCCTTATTCGTGCGATATGAAGCTGAGAATCACCCATACTTTCACGAAGATACAGTGTACGGCTTGCTTCGCGGCCTCCGAGTCTGAAAGTAGCTGCGTTGGGATAAGCGCCTGCAACGCAGAG
>CADAKR010000155.1:4303-5546 GCA_902788545.1 uncultured Coriobacteriaceae bacterium | reverse complement strand
GTGGGTCAACTGCGAAAACGGAAAGCGCCTGAACGTCCGGGAAACTCCCAGCACTGACAGCGGCATCATCGTCCGGCTGGACTGCGGCACCAAAGTGCATGTGGACTACAGCTGCGGAAACGGCTGGGTTGCCATCAGCGACTACCACTTCTCCGGTTATGTGCAGGCGAAGTTCCTGGTCAGCCAGAAGCCCGGCAAATATGAAATCACCGAGCGGGACGACCGGCATCTCGGGGTCAAGAGCCGCTTCAGGGACAACCTCAGGCTCTGGTTCAGGCTCTGGTGCAACCTCGGGCTCAGGCTCTGGCTCGGGCTCGGGCGTTGGTTCGGGTTGAGAAATCTGCTCTGGTTCAGCCTCAGGCGCTGCTTCGGGCACTGCCTCGGGCACGACCTCGGGTTCAGGCGTTGCCTCAGGCGCTGCTTCGGGCTCAGGTGCAGGCTCGGGCTCAGGTGCGGGTTCAGGCTCAGGAGCCGCCTCGGGAACCATCGCGGGCTCGGGTGCTGGCTCTGGCTCGGGAGCAGGTTCTGCCTCGGCTTCGAGCTTCGGCTCGTCGCCGGTGACGGAGGGCTCAGGTTCAGGTTCGGCGGCCTGCTCGCCTTCGACATCAGCCTCGGCCACAGGTGCGTCTGCCGCCGCCGCGCCGCCAGATGGGACGACTTCGGGTATGTCGGACGGGCGAAGCGTAGGCGAAGATGTCGAGAGGATCTCGTCGATCGTGAGGTCGGTCAGATTCTCGTCAGATTCGATTTCCATGCCCTCGAAGGCTTCGGAACGGAAGTCGCCCGGATCGCTGTCGCGAAGCATTATGAGGGGGATTCGCTCGGTTACCGAGCTGGCAATCACCGAATCGGTTTCGCCGGCTGCCTCGGCAGCGCTCTTGATGAGCGCGGCTTGGGCGTCGAACGAAGGCTCGGGATTTCCGTCTTCGTCGAGGTCGCAGAACGCTCCAAGCGGCGTGTACGTTGCATTGGGGCGCAGCTCGCGCAGCTTTGCGGTGTCGCGCATGCAGATGTCGATATACGACAGCACTTTCTCGGAAAGCTCGCCTTTGGGAAGCGGCCAGGCGATTTCGACGCGCTTGTTGAGGTTGCGCGTCATGAGGTCGGCGCTCGAAAGGTAGATCTTGCAGTCGTCAGCAGGGCCGAAGCAGTATATGCGGCTATGCTCGAGCAGCCGGCCGACGATCGACACGACGCGCACGTTCTCGGTGGCGCCCTTCACATGGGGCAGAAGGCAGCAAAT
>CADAKR010000155.1:0-4287 GCA_902788545.1 uncultured Coriobacteriaceae bacterium | reverse complement strand
CAGCAAATGCCGCGAATGAACAACGTGATGCGCACGCCCGCATTTGAAGCCTCCGCGATCTTCTCGATGACTTCCTTGTCGGTGATCGAGTTCGCCTTCATGAAGGCATTCGAGGGAAGCCCAGCCTGAGCGCGGGCTATCTGCTCGTCGAGGTTGTCCATGATCATCTGCTTGATCTGCAGCGGTGCCACGCAAAGGATCTTGTAGCTGTCCGAGACGTTTTCGAGCTGCATGTTGCGGAAGAACTCGACGGCATCTTGTCCGAACGCCTCGTCGACGGTTATGAAGGAGAAGTCGGTGTAGAGCTTGGCCGTCTTCTCGTTGTAGTTGCCGGTGCCCAGTTGGGTGATGTACTGAATCGTGCCATCGGGCATGCGACGCGTGATGCAGCAGATCTTGGAATGCACCTTGTAGTCGCGGAAGCCGTACAGCACGTTGCAGCCGGCTTGCTCGAAGCGTTGCGACCATTCGATGTTGTTGTTCTCGTCGAAGCGGGCGCGCAACTCGAACAGGGCCGTGACCTCTTTGCCCGCATCGGCTGCGGCGATAAGGGCTTCTGCCAGGTGCGATTGGCTTGCGAGGCGGTAGAGCGTGATCTTGATGGAAATCACGTTGGGGTCGTTCGCGGCTTCGCGGAGCAGCTGCACGAACGGATCCATGCTCTCGTACGGGTACGAGAGCAAGACGTCGCGCTCGGAGACCTGGTCCATGATCCGGCGCGTGCGGTCGAAGCACGTGGGCCATGCAGGCGCGAACGGCTTGTTCGACAGGCGATCGCGCTTCTTTTCGGATAGGCGGCTTCCCAGGCCCCACGTGAAGCTGAGGTCGAGTGGCACGATGGTGTCGTACATCTGGAAGCGCTTCAAGTCGAGTTTCTTCAACATGAGCTTTTCCATGACAGGCGACAGGGGCCGCTCGCATTCCAGGCGGACGGGGGCGAGACGGGCACGCTGCTTGAGCAGCCTCTTCATGTGCTCGCGGTAATCCTCGTCCTGCTCGTCGAAGCCCTGGTTCGCGTCGATGTCGGCATTGCGCGTGACGCAGATGACGTTGGTGTGCTTGATCTTGTACATGCTGAAGATCTCGGGCACGAACATCTCGATGGCGTGCTCGAGCAGAATAAACTGGAATCCGCGGCCGGGCAGTTTAATGACCCGCTCGCACTGATGGGGCAGGGGTATCAGGCCCAACACGACACCCTCGGCTCCGCCTTTGTCCTTCTTGGACTTGCCCTTCTTTTTCTTGAGCTTCTTGCGCTCGGCCTCGCTCGCCTCGTCGTCGAGCCTCACGAGGATGTAAAGCTTGCCGGTCTCGAGGTGGGGGAACGGGTGGCGCGCATTGATGATTTGCGGCGACAGGAACGGCTCGATGTTGTGCTTCACGAGCCCGAACAGGTAGTTGCGCTGCTCGTCGGACAAATCGTCGGGGCGTAGATGGCGCACGCCTTCCTTGGCAAGCTGGCCGCGGACGTGCTCGTAATGCGATTCCTGGATCGGATACAGCTCGTGGCAACGCTCGTGGATGGCCTTGATCTGGTCCTTCGGCGTCATGCCTGTTTTCGAGTCGACAGCGGGCGGCTCGATGAACGAGAGGTCGGTCAGGCTGCCGACGCGCACCATGAAGAACTCCCGCAGGTTGCTCCAGAAGATGGAGATGAAGTTCAAGCGCTCGAGCAAAGGAACCGATTCGTCTGCGCCCTGGTCGAGGACGCGTTCGTTGAAGGTGAGCCAGGACAGTTCGCGGTTCTGCATGAACGCGCGGGTGGCCGCGTCGTCTTCGTCCTCGTCATCCTCTTCGTCGTAATACTCGTCCACTTCGTAAGTGGCAACGGTCTTTCCTCCGAATGCGGGGGCGTCGTCTTCGAAGCCGCCCTCTACCGTGGATTTATCGGATGCCGTTCCGAACTGGCCGTCTTCAGGTTTGGATTCGTTTTGCTCCGGGGTGAAACCCTCGATATCGTTCTCTGAAATCATGCTCTACCTCGGTTCGAAGTCGGTTTTTGCACATCCTATCACTATACCTCATTGAACCTAATAGTTGGTGTATCATCTGGTCATCTTAGAGAAAGGAAGCGCTGTGCTCGAACAGGTTGACTTCACTGCCGAAAAAATGACCAAAGAAGAATACAAGCTCCGTTATAAAGAGCTCGTCAACAAGCTCGTCGTCTTGCAACAGCAGGCGCGCGCGAAGGGCGTCGGCCTCGTGGTGTTGTTCGAGGGTTGGGGTGGTGCCGGAAAGGGCAGCCGTATTTCGGACCTCATGTACGAGCTCGATGCGCGTGCCACATCGGTGCACGTCACCGAGGATTTCGATGTCGAGGCGGCGCGCAAGTTCGCCGGCGCCAAATGGGGCGTGTCCGACTTCCAGCCCGTCATGCAGGAGTTCTGGAAATCGCTCGGCGAGCGCGGCACCATCACGTTCTACGATCGCGGTTGGTATACGGCAGCCATCGACCAGGCGTTGTTCGAGCTTGGCAATGACAGGCAAGAAGCCGTGGCTAAGCTCGCGGCGAAGACAAAGGGAAAATCGCTCGTCGAGGACGGCGCGTCTAAGGCGCGTGGCGAGTTTCACGGCGACGTCGTGGCCAGTTACCAGCGCATCGCGCACAACTTCGAGCAGATGCTCGTCGACGATGGCTACATCGTCATCAAGCTGTTCGTGCACATTTCCAAGGAAGAGCAGAAGAAGCGCCTCAAGAACCTGCGCGAAAGCCCGAATACGGCATGGCGCGTCAGCGACGGGAAGATGAACCAGCTCCAGCATTACGACCGCGCCTACCAGCTGTACGACCGCCTGCTCGAGTCGAGCAACTTCGCATTTGCGCCTTGGACGCTCGTGAACGGCGAGGACAAGCGCTCGGCTAACCTGCAGGTAGCCCAAGCGCTCGTCGGCGCCATCGAGCATGCCTTGGCAAACGGGCCCGACGCCGCCGCAGAGGAAGCCCAGAAGAAGGCGGCGGAAAACTCCGCGCGCGCGGCTGGTGCCATTGGCGACGGCGGTGCCGAGGAGACGGTGGTCGGCGATCTGGATGCGGCGCGCAAAGCAGCGGAAGCCGAGGCGGCCCTTCAGCATTCTCAGGCGCCGCGCGGATCGAACTACATCATCATGGCCGGCTACCCGCAAATCGAGCACGACAAGGCAAAGCCTGCTTTCGAATCGGCCGAGGAGTACAAGAAGGAGTTGAAGGCCGAGCAGGAGCGCTTCTCGCAGCTCGAATTGGAGATGTACCAGAAACGCGTGCCCCTCATGCTCATGTACGAAGGCTGGGACGCCGCGGGCAAGGGCGGTAACATCAAGCGCGTCTGCCAAGCCATCGACGCGCGCGCCTACACGATCTTCCCCTCCCCGGCGCCCACGAAACCCGAGCTCATGCACCCGCATCTGTGGCGTTACTGGATCCGCCTGCCCAAGGCGGGCCATGTTGGCATCTACGACCGCAGTTGGTACGGCCGCGTGCTCGTCGAGCGTGTCGAGGGTTTCGCATCAAACGACCAGTGGACGCGCGCCTACGACGAGATCAACGCATTCGAATACGAGCTCGTGCAGTGGGGTGCCATCCTGTTGAAGTTCTGGGTCGACATCACGCCCGAAGAGCAGCTGAACCGGTTCAACGCGCGCCAAGCCGACCCGAACAAGATCTGGAAGATCACCGACGAGGATTGGCGCAACCGCGACAAGTATCCGCAGTATAAATCGGCCGTCAACGACATGTTCCGCCTGACGTCGACCACGTTCGCACCATGGATCGTGCTCGAAAGCGATGACAAGCGCTATGCCCGCGTGCAAGCGCTCAAGGCGATCAACGCGGCCCTCGAAGAGCGAATGCACAAATAATATGGCTCATCAGACTGCACAGCAAAAGAAAGGCGGCGCTTGGCGCGTTGTGTTCGCCATCTCGCTCGTCGTTCTCATCGCGTCGCTCGTCGCGCTCGGCGTCATCGCGTTCAGCTACTTCCAAGGGCAGATGAAGTACGGTGAAGTGGCCGAAAACGCCGATTTCGATCCGAACGACGTCAACGGCGAGCTCGCCAATGTCAAAGTCGACTGGGATGCCCTGCTCAAAGTGAACGGCGATACCGTCGCCTGGATTTACATGCCCAACACCGTCATCAACTACCCGGTCGTCAAGGGGCCTGACAACGATTATTACCTCACGCACGATTTCGACGGGGATGCGGGATGGCTCGCCAACTACGGGTCGGTGTTCATGGATTACCGGAACAGTCCCGATTGGACCGACCAGTCCTACTTCTTCTACGGGCACCACATGAACGACGGCTCGATGTT
>CADAKR010000154.1 GCA_902788545.1 uncultured Coriobacteriaceae bacterium | reverse complement strand
CTCGAGGTGGTTGCCGTTCAGGATGCCGCAATTCCGCCGGTAGGCGAATCGATGTCCGACTATGAGATTTCCCTCGAGATTGCCAAGCGCTTCAGTCCTGAAGTTGCTGCCCAGATGGCCCAGGGTATGATCGACGGTGAGATGCAGTACGGTTTGACTATCGAACAGCAGAAGCGCAGTGAGTACGAGCGCTCGCGCGTTAAGGAAGAAATCACGTGGGACGAACTGAAGGAGAAGGGCTTCTACGTTCCGAAAATCGACAACTATTGGCGCGAGTACAAGCCCAATGCCCGCCTGTTCTACGAAGACCCCGAAGCGTTCCCGCTGCCTACGCCTTCGGGCAAGATCGACTTCTATTCCGATGAGCTCGCCGAAAACTTCCCCGACGACCAGGAGCGTCCTCCTCTGGCGAAATGGGTCGAGGGTGGCCCGGCGGAAGAAGGCTGGTCGCATGACGAGACGCTGCGTGGTGAGCGTGCGAAGAAGTATCCGTTCCTCGTGAACGCATGCACTGGTCGTTGGCGTTTCCATGCCCAGTGTGACGACATCACGTGGCATCGCGAGATTCCGACCGCCAAGGTTGTCGGCAAGGACGGATACCTGTACGAGCCGTGCTGGTTGTGCCCCGAGGACGCTGCCAAGCTGGGTATCGTCGATGGCGACATCGTCAAGGTTTACAACGATCGTGGCACTGTGCTGTGTGGCGCGAAGATTTCCGAACGCATCCTTCCGCAATCTGTCATGGTCAACAAGGGCTCGCGCTCTGATCCAATCACGTCGGGCCTCGACCGCGGTGGCAACATCAACCTGATCAGCCCCGCAGGCCCGATTTCGAAGCACTGCTATGGCTTTGCCGTCAGTGGGTACCTCGTCGCGGTCGAGAAGGTTGCCGACGAGGAAATGGCCCAGTGGATGAACGATTACCCCGAGGCGTTCGAGCGCGCCTACGACCCGGCTTCTGGCTCTCATTACGCCGGCTGGGTGGAAGGAGTCGAATAAACATGAAAGCTTTCCTCATTGATTTGAACAAGTGCGTCGGTTGCTATGACTGCCAGATTGGCTGCAAGGACGAGCACTGCGGCAACGACTGGATGCCCTATGCCAAACCGCAGCCCGACACCGGTCAGTTCTGGATGCGCGTTCAGGAAACCGAGCACGGTGCTCGCCCCCACGTGAAGGTGTCGTATGTGCCCATCATGTGCCAGCAGTGCGAAGACGCCCCTTGCATCAAGGTTGCCGAGAACGGTGCCGTGTACCGCCGCGAAGATGGCCTGGTCGTCATCGACCCGGTCAAGGCGAAGGGCCAGAAGAAGATCGCGGAAGTATGCCCGTACCATGCCGTCTTCTGGAATGCGGAACTCGAGATCCCCCAGAAGTGCACGGGGTGCGCGCACCTGCTTGATCGCGGATACCCGATCGACCATCCGCGTTGCGTCGATAACTGCCATATGGACGCTATCCAGTTCGGCGAAGAGTCCGAGCTCGATCTGGCCGACGCCGAGACGCTCAACCCCGAATTTGGCCTGAAGACCCATGTGTACTATCGTGGGTTGCCGAAGCCGTTCGTGGCCGGCAAGGTTTACGATCCCGAGACTGAAGAGGTCGTCATCGGCGCCGTCGTCACGGCCAAAGAACCTGAGAAGAACGAGGCTTGGACCGCCCGTACCGATGCATTTGGCGATTTCTGGCTGCGCAACCTTCCCAAGGCCGATCTTAACATCACTATTCACGGCGGTGGAAAGTCGTATGAGGGTACGGTGTCCACGAAGGAGAAATCCGTTGGGATGGGCAACGTTGCGCTGAAGTAAGCAAACGGCATAACAGTTAAACCGGATTAATTGCAACTGCTAGGACGAAGTGGCTTTATTTGTGAGCCAGCTTCGTCCTAGTGGCGTTGTGCGCTTTATAATGATTGCGGGTAATGCGGAGCAAGGGGGTCACATGAGCGCGGCGGATGCCATCGTCAAGAGCTTCAAAGAGCTCATCGTCAACATGGGCGTGCCGTATGAGAAAGTGGCTGTCTATCAGATTTGCGATCGCGCAGGCGTGTCACGCAAGACGTTCTACGTGCACTTCAAAAGCAAGGCCGATATTGTCGATCGCATCGTGCGCGATGAAGTGATAGCGCCGCTCATGCAGATGAGCGCGGTTTCGATGAGCCTTGTTCAGAACAAGGACATGCTGGCAACGCTTCCCGAAGTGTCCAACGAGATGGTGTATAAGGCCATCGCCGCAGACAAGGAGTTTTACTCGCGCCTATGTTGCAGGCCGGGTTCGATTGACAGTCCTCTTGTCGAAGCTCTCATCAAGAACATCCAAGAACTCAACAGTGCCTCGCTTTCGCATATCGATTTCGACGGGCCCGATTGGAAACGCGAATACATTTCGTATTATTTTGCCGCTGGTAATGCAGTGCTCATCCAACGTTGGATTAGAGGCGGTATGAAGGAATCTACTTCCGAACTCGCTAAGCTGTACGACAGCATGACCACCCCGTATTGGATGGAGATTGCGAAGCTGGCCCCCAAACGCTGATCCGAGCTGCTTGTGCGCTGGCCAAAATGCATTTTCTCGCTGGTGACAATCGGGCGATTTGTGTATGCGCGTTGTTGCAAGAGGCGCTTTAGTGGCAGTCGAGCAGCCGTAAGCCCCTCATTGGAAATTGAGTCAGCTTCCCCTTTGGACAATCCTGTATGTGCAGGATTGCGACTACGAGAGGGGATGCTATGGCGAACCACATCACCGAAATCAAGCAGATTGGCTTTGTCACACGAGACATTGAAAGGGCCATTCGCAATTTCACGGCAATCGGCTTGACCGATTGGAGTCCCATCCAGGACGTGATGCCCGACGAATACGAGGGCATGGTTTGCGATGGCCAACCTCAGGAATCCGCCATGCGCGTTGCGACGAACTTCGAGCTCGATATCGAAGTCGAACTGATTCAACCGCTCGACGACCATTCCGATTACGCGCATTGGCTCGATAAGCTGGATACGTGGATTGCCATGCACCACATCAGCGTCATGACCGATGACGTCGACGACTTGCGCAATTCCGGGCACGAGCTGCTCGTCGCGGGTCATTCGAAGGGAATCCCGTTCGGTTGGGAGTATTACGACTTCCGCGATGAGATCGGCACCGTGCTCGAATACGTGCCGCTTCCCGTAAAAGAAGGGTAGATAAAAGCCGGAATTGGCTTTCGGCAAGGTGAAATAGCATTTGGTTTCCAACGGCTTGTACAGCTGAATAACAGGAGGAAAACTATGGATATCGACATCAAGAAGGCGTTCGATTTAACCGGCCGCGTGGCCCTCGTCACGGGTGCAAGCTCGTGGGGCATCGGGTCGGCCGCTGCCGAAGCGTTGGCCGAGGCCGGCGCAAAGGTGTTCCTCGTGGCCCGTCGCGAAGAGCAGTTGAAGCAGAAGGTCGCCGAGCTCGAGGCAAAGGGCTGCATGGCTGCTTATGCGACTTGCGATGTGGAACAAGAAGAGGAGTGCAAGGCTGCCGTCGACGCATGCCTCGACACGTTCGGCCGTCTTGACATCTTGGTTACTGCTGCGGGCAATGCGGGAGAAGCCCCTTACGAAATAGACGACGAGTTCGACACCGACAACTGGCGTTGGGTCCACGGCTTGAACCTGGACGGGTCCATTTGGTTCCTGAAATACGCCTGGAAGGCGTGCTCGAAGCACAAGGTGGGCTCGGTCATCTTCATCTCTTCGCTTGGCGCGTACACGGCTGACGGTTGTGCGGCGTATTGCTCGACCAAGGGCGCCCTTCGTTCGCTCACCACGCATTTCGGCTACCATCTGGCTCCGTATGGCGTGCGCGTGAACGCCATTTACCCGGGTTTCATCGACACCGATCTTACCCATGCGGCTTTTGGTCACGAGTACGCGAAAAAGCCGTTCCTCGAGCGCGTGCCGATGGGGTGCTTTGGAACTGCCGAGGACATCGGTTATGCCGCGTTGTACCTTGCAAGCGATGCATCGCGTTTCATGACGGGCCAGGGCTTGATCATCGACGGCGGCCAAGTCATCGAAGGCGGTGCATTCCTGGAATACGGCGACGAAGTGTAAAGGGCGTAAACGGCGGAACTCCGTTTCTCGATCGGGCATTTTGCGGGTCACCGCAAAATAAGAAAGGCGGCTTGAAAGCCGCCTTTCTTATTCTCGGTTGCTACCTTGCCTTATTCGGGCAGCGCCTTCAGCGCAGCGTCAAGCTCGGGGAGTTTGTCGGCGGGGAGCATGTCGGGAGCCATCTTGGCCAGTTGGTCAATCGGCATCGGCTTCCCGGAACGAACTCTTCCAGAACGTCCATTGCGTCTTCGCGCTTCATGATCTCCTTGAGCTTGGATTTTATCGACAGGCCCATGTTTACTCCCTCCATTGGTTGCTCTCGTCCTAACAGGAACCATGGCTTCATTATTGGGGCCCACCCGGCGTGCGGACAATTCCCAACATAGGCTAATGGGCTGCACCGAGGTGTCAAAACCCGCGTTTTGGGAATGTCCGGGCGACGTTTTACAAAAATGGAAACGAGCCCTGTTCTTCAGGCGCGCTTTGAGAGTTTACAGATTTGCGCACGCTTCCTACCGTTATGTGAAAGGAATGGCGGTCTTTGCCTTTCGTTAAATCGTAGTTGCGGTTGTGCTGTCTGCGAAGGCGGCGGAACGGAGAGTTGACTATGGCTCACGGCGTGATACCGCCGTTTTGCGGAATGCTCGTTTGCGAGGCTTTCGTTGACGAACTCTGCTCGTCTGAGGCACCGCATAGGGACGTTGTTCTGCTCGGCAATGCCTCGAACGAGGTTCAGGTTCCCCAAGAGATCGTCGAAGCCTATCACGAGATTCTGCAGGCGTCGTACTGGCGCTACCTCGCTTCTGGCTCGTACGATTTGCGTGACGAAACAGGCCGGTTCTCGCGCGATGCCCAGCAAGTTTTGACGCTGCTGATCGGCGCAGCGTTGGATATCGATCCAGCGGTCGATTGCCTGCGCTCAATCGCACCGATGCTGCGGGGCGAAGCAGACGGGTCGTGGAGCGTCATGGTGAACGGGGGTTTGCGGTCGAAGATACAGATGGTTGAAGAGCAGCTTGGCAAGCTTGTGAAAGAGGGCGCCAAGGACGTGTACACCCATGCACCGCATGATGGCGGCTTCGAGCGTCTCGAATGGGCGCTTAACTCATAGGCATCGGAATAAGGAGGGGCGGTTCACATGGCGCAAAACTACGCGGACTATTTCAAGGGGCGTGATTTCGTTCACCAGATAGGGTTTTACTCGCCCGATGGCGAGCAGTTCGTGCGCGAGCACAACAGGCTGTTCGGGTCCGGCCCGTACTTCACGACCGTCAACAAGTTCAGCAAGGTAATCTACCGTGGCCGCGAGCTCGAGGAGCCGTTTTCCCTTCGCGCTTACTACGGCGCCTGGGGCAGCCATTCCGTCGAGGTAGTGCAGCAGTTGACGCCGGGCGATTCCATGTACACCGATTACAACGATATGGACAAGCCGGGCATCAACCATCTGCACATATTCGTGGAAAACCTCGAAGAGGCCAAGGAAGCGTGCGAGGCGTTGGACATTCCCATCGTGGTCATCGGCTACAACGACTTGTCGGGAGCGATTTCAAAATGCGAGGCCATGGGCATCGACCCGGCGACTTTGGGTCTCGACGAGTCGAAAATCGGCTTCATGGTCGTCGACATGACAGAGCAGTTGGGCATGATGGTGCAGCTCATCGACGATGGCGCGAAGTTCATCCACGACATGGTCATCAACGCCGGCCGTGATTGGGATGGAAAGACCGACCTCATCAGGTCGATGGGTTAAAGGCGAATTCGCGG
>CADAKR010000153.1 GCA_902788545.1 uncultured Coriobacteriaceae bacterium | reverse complement strand
ATGCTGTCGTGCAACCAATACCTTGCCAAGGTGGGCCTGTGCTCGGCCGATTGGCTGACGCGCGAGGTGGACAAGAGCCTTTCGGGCGGCGAGGTGAAGCGCATCGAGATCGCCACGATGCTCGCGCGCAATCCCAAACTTGCCATCTACGACGAGCCCGAAGCTGGCATCGACCTGTGGAGCTTCGACCGCCTCACCGAGACGTTCCGCCAGATCCACGATGCGGGCGGTGGCCATTCCATCATCATCATCTCGCACCAGGAGCGCATCATCCAGCTGGCCGACAACATCGTGCTCGTCGAGGGCGGCAAGATCACGGCCACGGGCACGCCGGCCGAGATCATGCCCAACTTGGGCCTTGCCCGCAAGGCCATGGCCGGCTGCGCGCTGACCGAGCCCACGCGGCTCCACATCACCGAGATCCCCACGACCTGCTAGGAGTGAACCATGGCAGTAGACCTTTCACCCATCGACGAGAGCCTGTTGGCGACCATCGCCAATATCCACGGCATGCCCAAGGGGGCGTTCAACATCCGCCGTGACGGCCAGCTCGTCGAACGCCACAACTCGGCGTACGTCGAAATCTCGACGAAAACGGACAATCCCGGCATCGACATCACCGTGAAACCCGGCACCAAGGGCGAATCGGTGTTCATTCCCGTCATCGTCACGCAATCGGGGCTGAAGGACGTCGTGTACAACACGTTCCACATCGGCGACGACTGCGACATCGAGATCATCGCCGGGTGCGGCATCCACAACGACAGCCACGCCGCAAGCGAACACGATGGCATCCACACCTTCCATATCGGCAAGAACAGCCGCATAAAGTACATCGAAAAGCACTACGGCGAAGGGGAGGGCACCGGCGAGCGCATCCTCAACCCCACGACGAACGTGTTCATGGACGAGAACTCGTATTGCGAGATGGACATGATCCAGCTGCGCGGCGTGTCCTCGACCGTGCGCGACACCAACGCGAAGCTGGCTGCCGGCGCGAAGCTCGTGATAACGGAGCGCCTGCTCACGCATGACAACCAGACAGCTGATTCCAATGTCGTCATTGAGCTGGAAGGCGAGGATTCCAGCGTGCAGGTCATCTCGCGCTCGGTCGCCCAGGACAACTCGGTGCAGGTGTTCAGCCCGCTTGTCGTGGGCAAGGCGGCATGCCGCGGCCACGTGCAGTGCGATGCCATCCTCATGGGCAACGCGCGCGTGAAGTCGGTGCCGGCCATCGAGGCCGCGTCTCCCGACGCCATCCTCATGCACGAAGCCGCCATCGGCAAGATCGCCGGCGAGCAGATCACGAAGCTCATGACGCTCGGCCTTTCCGAAGAGGAAGCCGAGCAGGAGATTCTCGACGACTTCCTCAGCTAGGATGTGAACATGGCAAAAGGCGAAGCGAAAAGGCAAGGCAAGATCACCGGTGCGCAGGCGGTCATAGCATCGCTCGAAGCTGAGGGCGTCGAAGTCGTGTTCGGCTATCCTGGCGGTCAGGCCATCCAGATGTACGACGCGTTGTACGACTCCAAGCAGCTGCGCCATGTGCTCGCGCGTCACGAGCAAGGTGCGGTGCACGAGGCCGACGGTTACGCCCGCGCCACGGGCAGGGTGGGGGTTGCGCTCGTCACGAGCGGCCCGGGTGCCACGAACACCGTGACCGGCATCGCCACGGCCTACATGGATTCCGTTCCCATCGTCGTCGTCACCGGGCAGGTGCCCCGTTCGGTCATCGGCACCGATTCGTTCCAGGAATCCGACATCGTCGGCATCACCATGCCGGTGGTCAAGCACAGCTTTCTCGTGAAATCGGCGGCGGACATCGCGCGCACGTTCAAGGAGGCGTTCCACATCGCAAGCACGGGGCGTCCCGGTCCCGTGCTCATCGACGTGCCATCCGACATCGCCGCCCAAACCGTCAGCTTCTCATATCCCGAAACGGCGAACATCCCCTCGTACCGTCCCACGTACAAGGGCAATGCGCGCCAGGTGAAGGCTGCGGCCAAACTCGTGTCGCAGGCGGCCAAGCCGGTGCTTTACGTCGGTGGCGGCGTGATCGCTTCTGGCGCATCCGACCTCGTGTGCCGCCTGGCGCGCGAATACCGCATCCCCGTCGTGACCACGCTGATGGCCAAAGGCGCCGTGCCCGCATCCGAGCCGCTCAATTACGGGCCAATCGGGATGCACGGATCGAAGTACGGAAACCGCGCCCTTAACCGGTCTGATGTCATCATCGCCGTCGGCGCGCGGTTCTCGGACCGTGTGACGGGCAATCCCGAGAAGTTCGCGCCCCATGCCGCCGTCATCCACATCGATATCGACCCTGCCGAGATCGGCAAGGTCCGTGCCGCCCAGGTTCCCATCGTCGGCGACGCGTCCACGGTGCTGGCAAGCCTGCTCGACGAGCTGGATGCCAAGGGCGTCAAGCCCGACACGCAGGCGTGGATCGCGCAGCTCGACGAATGGCGCGAGGAGTTTCCGATCCTCGAGAAGGGGGCCGACGCCTATCCGGGGCTCATCGTCCCCGAGGTTGCGCTTGCCGCCCTGTCGGGCATGCTCGACCCGCATGGCTCGATCGTCGTGACCGAAGTCGGCCAGAACCAGATGTGGGCTGCCCAGTTCATCGACCGCGAGGAGCCGCGCACGTTCCTCACATCAGGCGGCCTCGGCACGATGGGCTACGGCCTTCCCGCTGCCATCGGCGCGGCAATCGCGCTACCCGACAAGCAGGTCGTCCTCGTTGCGGGCGACGGGTCGCTGCAAATGAACAGCCAGGAAATGGCCACGGCCGCCGTGTACGGCGCCAACGTGAAGGTCGTCGTGCTCGACAACCGCGCGCTTGGCATGGTGCATCAATGGCAGCGGCTGTTCTACGAGGGCCGCTACTCGGCGACCGAACTGGCCGACAACCCCGATTTCGTGAAACTCGCAGAGGCTTACTCGTGGCAGGCAGAGCGAGTCGATGCGCCCGAGCAGGTGGAAGCCGCTTTCACGCGCATGCTCGCCGCCGAGGGCCCGTATCTCATCGACATGCGCATCGACCGGGACCAGAGCGTGTTTCCCATGGTCCCCACCGGCGCCAGCCTCGCCGAAGCCATCGGCGCCGTCGGCGTGTAGAATAGACGCGTCGAACACCGGCTCGAAGCGAAACGTCCGATTCGGGGAGCGAGTGGAAA
The DNA here is from genome assembly GCA_902788545.1 of uncultured Coriobacteriaceae bacterium. Taxonomy (GTDB): domain Bacteria; phylum Actinomycetota; class Coriobacteriia; order Coriobacteriales; family Eggerthellaceae; genus UBA9715. The sequence goes on along the minus strand of CADAKR010000153.1, from coordinate 1,152 downwards.
GGGTGCAGGCATGAACGAGAACAAACACGTCCTCTCGGTGCTCGTCGAGAACAAATCCGGCGTGCTCTCGCGCGTCATCGGGCTTATTTCACGACGCGGGTTCAACATCGACTCGCTGTCCGTCGGCCCGACCGAGGACCCCTCGCGCTCGCGCATCACGATCATCGTCGACGCCGACACCGAGGCATACGAGCAGATCGTCAAGCAACTGAACAAGCTCGTGTGCGTTTACAAGCTGCAAGACCTCACCAACGACGCCTACATCGAGCGCGAGCTCGTCCTGTTCAAGGTGAACGCGCCGGCCGAGCGCCGCAGCGAGGTCATCGAAGTCGCCAACTTGTTCCGCGCGAGCATCGTCGACGTCGGGGCCTCGTCGCTGACCATCGAGGCGACCGGCTCGCAAAGCAAGCTTGAGGGCCTCGAGGAGCTGCTCGGCGCATACGGCATCAAGGAAATCACCCGCACGGGCAAAATAGCCATCTCCCGAAACTCCAAGGAAGCATAAGCGCCGCTTTGCTACGATGGCACTGTCCTTGCAATCGGTCGAAGGGGAGCGGTCATGCAGAAGAGGGTGCTCATCACCGAGGAAATCGATTCCGCTGGTATCTCCGTCCTGAAAACGCGCGGGCTCGACATCGACGTCCGGCTCGACATGGGCGAAGACGAGCTTGTTGCGTGCATCGGCGAATACGACGCGCTCATCGTGCGTTCCCACACGCAGGTCACGCGCAAGGTCATCGAGGCCGCGGGCAATCGCCTGAAGATCATCGGCCGCGCGGGCGTCAGCATCGACAACATCGACCTCGAGGGCGCGACGGAACGCGGCATCATCGTGTGCAACGCGCCGAATTCCAACATCATGTCTGCCGCAGAGCACGCCATGGCCATGATCCTCTCGTGCGCGCGCAACGTTCCTCAGGCAAATGCCGCCATGCATGCCGGCGCCTGGACGCCCGGCGAGTTCAAGGGTTGCGAGCTGTACGAGAAGACGCTCGCCATCTTCGGCCTGGGCCGCGTGGGCGGGCTCGTCGCGCAACGCGCCGCCGCCTTTGGCATGAACCTCATCGGCTACGATCCCTATTGCAGCAAGGAGCGCGCCTCCACGCTCGGCGTCGAGATGTACGAGGACATCCAGGACATGCTGCCTCTGGC
>CADAKR010000152.1 GCA_902788545.1 uncultured Coriobacteriaceae bacterium | reverse complement strand
AGCGGCTTCACCCTTGTGAAGCGGTTGCGGCCTTTGTACAGCGCACGGACCTCTTCGGGGCTCATGCCCTCGAGCGAGGCGAGGCTGCTCAGGTTATCGCGCAGGTACTCGACCACGATCAGGTAGGTCACGACAAGCGCGAACCAGATAAGCCATGTGGTCAGGATGATGACCTTTTCCACCCCGAGCGCCACGAGCACGCCCGTCGAGACGATGGGTGCGGCGATGCCGACGATGAGGGCGCCGCGAATCAGCTTGGGGTAGAGCGCCATGAAGCGGTTCGCGCGCGCCTCTATGGCCGAGCGGTACTCGTCGTGGTTTGAAAGCGTTTGAATCATTTGCGACATGCGGTAACGGCGCGCGGGCAGCTGCACCGACTCGCCGATGACCATGCCGCCCTCTTCGATCTCGCGCGCGAACAGGCGGTTGAGGTTCGTCAGGTACGGCCGCACGAGCGTGCCGACGACGAGGAAACCGACCATGAACGCGACAAGGACGCCGATGTACGAAAGCCAAGCGCCGTCGTAGAAGCCGCCGATCGTCTCGCGTATGGCGTTGATGCCGTAGGTGAAGGGGAACAGCGGGTAGACGGTGCGGAAGAACTCGGGCGTCATCTCGATGGGGTACAAGCCGGTCGCACCCGGGATTTGCACGAACACCAATATGATGCACAGTGCCTTGCCCACGTGCTGCAACGACGTGGAAAGCGTGTACTGGATGGCCAGGTAGGCAAGCGATGCGATGACCGCCGTGCATATGAACAGCGGCGTGCTGGCCGTTTGCACGCCCATGATGAGGCACCCCACGCAGCACACGACGGCCTGCAGGGCGGCGATGATCGCCAGCAAGAGCCCGCGCCCGAACGTGTGCTGGGCGACGGTCAGGTTCTCAATCTCCTCCTCGTCGACCTCCAGGCGGAAGATGACCATGAGCATGAACACGCCGATCCAAAGCGTCAGGTTGATGAACAGCGGCGCCATGGCCGAGCCGTAGGCGTCGAGGGGGTAGAGCTCCTCGCGGGTGACTTGCGTGGGAGACATCATGAAATCGGCGACTTTGTCGGGGTCGACGCCGCCCTCGCCGATGAGCTCCGAAAGGCCGTTCGCCGAGGCGAGCGAGGACAGGTCGGTTTTCGCGATGGACAGATCGCTTTCAAGGTCGGCCAGCGAGCGGTCGGTTTTCGCAAGCGCATCCGCGGAGACGGAAAGCGTCGTGTCGAGCTCGCCGAGCGTGGCGCCGGCCTGCTCGATGACTGCGCGCTGGCTTGCAACGGCTGCCGACAAGCTTGCCGACGAGCTGGAAATGCTTGCGAGCCCCGCGCTGATGGCAGGGACAACCTGTCCGCTGATGGCGTCGCGATAGCTGTCGGCGTTGGTGAGCGCGTCCGAGGTCAGGCTGCTCACGGTGTTGGCGTAGTTGTTGGCCGCTTGCGCCGCCTCGTCGAGTTGGCGGGCCAACTCTATCCAGTCGGCGGCGGGTTTGGGCGCCTCTTTCAGCGCGGCGATGGCCGTATCGATGCGCGCCTTCTGCTCGTCGCTGGCAATGGTTTTCAGCTGTTCGAGCAATGCGATGATGTCGGAGTAATCGGGGGTGGCCAGCCCGCCGCCCTCCGGCGGCACGCCGAGCGCCGTCCTCGCCGCCTCGATGGTGGTGGCGATTTGCGCCAAAGCCAGCGTGGTGTTCGCCGCCGCCTTCGCCGCTTTCGCAGAGCTCTCGTCGAGCACGGTGGTGATGCGCGCCGAGAACGAGGCCAAGTCGGTGTTGGCTGTATCGACTAAGCTCGACGCCTCGTTTAGCAACGCGGCTGCATCGTCGATGCCCGCCTGCGCGCCGGCAAGCGAGTCCTTGGCGGTTGCCGCCTTGGCACGCGCCCCTTCGATGGCGCCGGCGTAATTGGCCAGCGCCTGCCGCGCCTCGCGCACGTTTGCGATGGCCGTGTCGATCCGCTGCGAGGCCTTCGCCTGCGACGAGTTGAATTTCTCGTAGGCGCCGCCGAGCTTGTCGTCGATGATCTTGGCGACCGTCGAGCTGACCGTCGAGAAGAACGTGTCGTTGATGGTGGTGTCGAGTGCGCCGGCTCCCGTGTCGGTGATCTTGGGCGACACGGGCCCCGTCTTCTCGTTCACGTAGTATTCGAGCGTCGGTTGCGTGAAATCGCCGGTCGTCAACGTGGCGATGTCGGCGCTGAACGATTCCGGGATGATGAACGCGGCGTATGCGCGTCCGGCGTCGACGTCGGCTAACGCCTCCTCGCGGGTGGTGAAGGCCCAATCGAGCTGGTTGTTTTCGTGCAGCTCCGCGACGAGCTGCTCGCCGACGTCGAGGTGCCCGAGCGTCTTGTCGTCCACGCCGGCATCCTCGTTCACCACGCATACGCGCAGGTTGCCCGTGTTGTCGTAGGGGTTCCAGAAGGCGGCCACGTTGAACCATGTGTACAACGAGGGCAGCACGATGAGGCACAGCACGACCGCCCATGTGGCCGGCGTGTGCGCCAAACGCCTCGCATCGCGCAAGAACACGCGCGCAACGTTTCCCATCGGTTCAGCTCCCTCGTCCTCTAAAAACCAGCTCGATAGTTATATATCCCCTGACCAGAAAGGGAAACATTCTCCATTTCACAAGTGGTTATTAATCACCAAATCATCACCTGGCGGCAAGTGGCTGAGACTGGCGCCTTCCCGTTGCGCGACAAAGGTCGCCAGGTGCAGCACATCGCCTTCCACATGCGTGGTGCCAGGACCGAAGCGCGCTTTCTTGCAGCTTCGCTACTGGCCCGTGCTAAGTGCCCGCTTGGTTTTATACAGCATCATATCGGCTTGGTCTATGAACTGATTGGGGGACTCATCGGGTGAATCGCATGATGCGGAGCCGATGCTGCACGTTAACGCGTACGGCAGCTCGGCCTCTTCGACGGCGCTTGCGAGGTTTGCCTTGACCAGCTCCGGAATGCGCTCCGCCTGTCCTTCCTCGTGATGGGTGCAAATGAGGATGAACTCGTCTCCGCCCCATCGAGCGGCGAAGGCATTGGTTTGCGAGCAGGTCTTTCGGAGCACGTCGGCCATGAGCTTCAGCGCGCGGTCGCCTTCCAGGTGGCCGTACGTGTCGTTGATGCTCTTGAAGTCGTCGAGGTCGAGTATGTACAGGCGCAGCGGTTGGTCGGCTGTGACGTGCCCGAGGCGCTCCTCCAGGAAGGCGTCGGCGCGGCGGCGGTTGTTCAGGCCCGTCAACACGTCGCTTGAAATGCGCGCTTCCTGCATCGACATCATGACGAATGTGAGCGACACCATGATGCAAGCTGCCACGATAGGTGTGTTCACGATGAACGAGTCCACGACGCCGGCCACGACGAAAGGCACCATGAAGGAGATGAAGACAAGGCACATCCGCCGTTCCGATTGCGAGGTGGCATGGCGGTATTTGTGGATGGCGACTACGGTTGCCGCCACGATGTAGGAAAGCTCGAAGAGCGTGATGGTGATGTGGCAGATGCCATACGTCCAACTGCCATCGGGAAGGGTGACGACGTTCTGGTTCGTGAAGAACCCGATGATGTGGAGCACGGGCACCAGCGCAGCCGGAATGGCGAGGAGCAGACGCATCCTGTGGCTGTCCGTTACCTTGCTGTCGAACCGCGCGAGGGTGAAGCAAAGCCAGAAATACGCGGCGAAGCCGACCGCCGTCAAGTTCAGCCCGTTCACCACGCTGAGGACGATTTCGCCCGCGTCGACAAGCCCGCTGTAAGCGACGAGCGCCCAAATGCTGTCGAGTATCGTGAAAGCCAAAAACGACGTGAGCACAAGGGAGAAGTACCGGACCTGGGTCTCGCTGCCGCTGTCAAGCGACACTTTGCTCGCGATGATCATAGTGAGCGCCATGCACAGCGCATCGACGATAATGTATGCGATGAAAAAATGAAAACTCGTGACCATAGGCATTCTGAACGGTCTGGCGAATGGTACATGAACAGGATACCATCTGGCAGGCGGTTTTGGCACATCATAAGTGAAAAGCGTGTGAGTAACTTTAACTGGGGTAGAGCCGATGCCCCTTGGTGATTGAATCGGCCCACTCGGCGTTCTTCCGAGTGGAATCAGAGCAGAGGAGGCGGGCGTCTCGGGCCAAGTGCCGCCAGGGTGCCCGCCCGGCGGAGCCGGGCCGTCATTTGGGCGCGCGAAGGCCGACTCCCTTGACCGGGAGACGCCCACGCGCGCGCCTTTTGATTATGAGCGCGCGTGTAAGGTTGCCCACGATGCAGCCGTCACTTCGCGCGGCTGCGCGAATGCCGCGCTTGCGCGCGGCGGTTGGCCCGAGGCCTAGCTCCTGTAGGCGA
>CADAKR010000151.1 GCA_902788545.1 uncultured Coriobacteriaceae bacterium | reverse complement strand
AGCAGCCCGGCAGCCCGGCCCGGCGGGAGGCCCCGCCCAGCCCATCGCGAGCGCCCGTTTTAAACCGCGCCCATAGGGAATCGGATGTTTAGTTTGAGGCCGGTTGGCCCCAATAAGAGGTGAAGGGTGGCCTCATAAGCTCCGATTCCCCTTGCGCGGTTTAAAACGGGAAAGGAGCGAGCCTGGGCTGGGCGGGGCCTCCCGCCGGGCCGGGCGGACAAGCCGCCAATAAAGCTAGCGGCAGGAGCCAATTGGGGAGTATCCCCTTTTGGTCCTTGCCGGCGAGCGAGCAAGCAGGCGGGCAATCGAATTATTGCTGCTGCAAGTATTGCCGAATTACGGAATCGATCTCGACGGTCCGATCGCGTGCTTCGGTATAGCGCTTCTGAAGCTCTCCCATGTTACGCTCGAACTGGTCATGAACCAACCCGCCGATTGAAGGCGGCAAAGCCTCCGCCAACTCCGCCGCCGCGGAATCGGCCTGGTTGTAAGCATCGTTCGCATTGGTCGCAGCCGAGCGGTCGCCTGCTAGCAGCGCTTCGCTCGTCTCGATCGACTTTTCCAAAGCTTCGGCTTTCTTTGCAAGGTAGGCGTCCTGCGCTGAGAAATCGATGTGGTAAACGGCACTCATTTCGGCCAGCTCGGAGCGCGCCTGCGCAATCCCCTCGAGCGCCGCTCGGGTCTTGTCGATGACCGCGCTGGTCGCCTCCTGCGTCGCCGCCTTATTGGCATCCGCAATTGCCTCGCGCGCCAGCTGGTCGGTTTTCAGCACGTCGTTCCACACGGTGTTCGCGCGGTTGACCTGATCAGCAGCATCTGCCGACGTCCTGAACGCCTCGGCAGCGCAGTTTATCATGCCGTTGCGCGCCTGGGTGGCCTTCCCCAACTGATCGACCACCACCTTCGCATTGTCGTCGAGCGGGGCGCGGGCCAGCGTCTGCGCGTCTACAGAAATCTTGTTCAATTCGGTCATCATTTTCGGCATGTCGGCGAGCGCCTTCGTGCGTGCCGCCGCCTGTCCCTCGTCGAGCGGATCGGCCATCAGCGCGTCGATTTCCAGCAGCTCGTCGTCAACAGCCGATATGCGATCGACGAGCGCGGTGACGCGATCCGTGTAGTCTGCCTGTTCCTCGTGAAACCTCGTGAAGGCGAATATGCCCACGGCCACGAGCACCACCACCGCCACAATCACCGCCGCCTGCACGCGGAGGCGATGCGCATGGCGCGCCTTTTTACGCTTTTCGACCTCGGCTTGGCCCGATAGCGTCATGGTGTTCACAACGCCCGCAAAGGAACCCTTCGACGCTTTGGGCGTCTTCGCTCCGTTCGAAGACGAGGTTGGCAGGGTCTCCTTCGGCACGGCTTTCTTCTTCGCCCTCCCGTCGGCTTCGGCGCTCATCTGCTCCAGCACGTCGAACGACAGCTCGTTGGACGAGCCGGCCGTGTGCTTCTTGATGTGCAAAAAGTCGAATACGCCCGCCACGGTGCCCCCTACCAGGAACCCATCAAGCGCAGTGCCGCGACGATTTCGTCGATGGTGCACACGCGCACCGTGCGGCTTTGCAGCGAGCTGAGAAACGTTTTGCCGTAACGCTTCGTGACCAGCCTCTTGTCCGCCAATATCAACACGCCGTGATCGTCGGCTTTGCGGATGAGACGGCCGGCTGCCTGCTTTGTCTCGATGACGGCTTGCGGCAGCACGTAGCGCCACCATGCACGGTCATCGCGAGCGGCGCGCTCGCAGTACAGCGGGTCGGTTGGGCGCGCGAACGGCAGTTTCGGGATGATCACGCCGCGCAACGTGGCGCCCGGCGCATCGAAACCCTCCCAGAACGACTTCAGCGCGAACAGCGACAGGTGCTCGTCGGCCAGGAACTCGTCGCGCAGGCCCTTCACCGACACGCCCCATTTCTGGCACACGACGCGCAGGTCGTCGGCCTTCAGTTGCGGGGCCACCTCTTCGAAGCTGCGCTCCATTTCGCGGCGGTTCGTGAACAGGGTGAGCATCGAGCCGCGCTGCGCCCGATGGGTTTCCACGAGCAGGCGGTTGAGCGTCGGCAGGTAGTCGGGCTCGGTCGGCTCGGGCATGTCCTCGACCACGTAAACGATCATGTTGTTGTCGAAATCGTAGCTTGAGTCGAGTTGCAGCTCGCGCGCATGCGAGAACTCGCCACGGTTCAGGCCGACCGCCTGGTTGAACGATTCGAACTTGCCGCCGACCGACAGCGTGGCCGACGCGTACACGACCGAGTGCGTTTGCGCGTAGAAGGCCTCGTTCATCTTGTCGCCCACGTCCAACATGAGCGCTTCGAGCCGATCGGTGCGACGGTCCTTCTTGCGGAACAGCGTGGCCTGGTAGGCGTACGTTTCGGGGGCGGTCTGGAAGATGAGCTCGGCGGCGTTGCGGATATCGCGCAGCTCCATGGCAACCGAGGCTATTTCACGCTGGGCCACGGCCGCCTCGTCTATGCCCTCGAGATATGCGACGAGGTCTTGGGCGGCCTTGGTCAGCTTATCGGAACAGTCGATGAGGTGGTTGGCCGTAGCGGCGACATCGCGGAACTTCTCGGTCTTGCGCACGTCGGCGTTCACCCACACGTCAACCTGCTCGTAGGATTGCCCGCGTTTCTTGGTGTTGACCGGGTCGAAATACAGCAGGTCTTTCACGCGCGAAGCATAATCGTCGGCCGCTCGGGCGAAATCGCCACCCGCTTGGCGCGCCTTCGCCACGAGGGCGTAGAACTGGACGAGCATTTCGTCGGGCGCGGCGGTAACGGCCTTTTCGGCGCGCGAAAACACGTTGCGGGCGCCGGCTGATTCGGCCACGCGGGCGGCGAGGCGCAGCAGCGCATCTGAATCGACCGTGCTGGCAAAGGCGCCGCGGGCTTCGTCTTCGGTGGAATGCGCCTCGTCGACAACCCAGTGGCGCACGGTCGGAAGCAGCCCCCCATCGGCGGCGATGTTGCAGAACAGCAGCGTGTGGTTCGTCACGATGATGTCGGCTTGCTCGGCGCGGCGTCGGGCGCCGTGCACGAAGCAGAGCTTCCCGAAGAAGGGGCACTTGCGGCGCAGGCATTCATGTGACGTGGTGGTGATCTGGTAGCGCGGCAATGCGCGGTAATCTATCTTCAGCGAGTCGATGTCGTCGAATTCGCTTTGCTCGACGAAGGAGAGCAGCGCGGCAAGCGCCGGCGCCTGACTGACCTGCGAACCGGCGATTTCCCGCATCTGAGGCCCCGCATCGACGATGCGGCTGATCTTGCGCAGGCAGGGATAATGCCCCATCCCCTTCAGCGGCGCCCACGTCAGCTCACGTACGTCTGCCCCCGGGTCGGGCGTCTGCCCTTGGGCCGGGCATCCAGCGTCGAGAGCTGCGGCAAGAGCGGGCAGCTCTTGGTAGACAAGCTGGTCGAGCAGGGAGTTCGTCTTGGTGGCAATGCCGATGGTGATGTCGTTGGCGCGCGCCGTGAGGGCAGCCGGAACCAGATAAGCCATCGATTTGCCGACGCCCGTACCTGCCTCGACCACCAGGTTGTCCGAAGTCTCGAACGCCTCGCGGATGGCGGCGGCCATCTGGCGTTGCTCTTCGCGCGGCTCGTAATCGGGGTAAATTCGGCCCAGCACGCCTTCTGCCGTGAAGGCCCGCCCTATCTCCTCGGGCGACGGATAGCGCAGCTGGCCGATCAGCTCGTCGGCGTCTTTGCGTGCGGACCTGGTCGGCAGCTCCAGTATCCGTTGCCGCCGCATCTCCCTCACCGAGAACAAACGCTCCCCGCTCTCGGGCGTTTCGCCCGAGTTCGCGATTTGCTGGAAAGCGTAACCGGTGGACCATTCAGAAAGCGGGGCCATCGTCGCGATGGCGCTTACTAGATCGGCGGGCATGCAAGCCATGGCAGCAAGCAGAATGCGATACACCACGCAGGTGGCGGCCACATCGTCGTCGGCGCGATGGGTTGAAACGGGTGCGTCGAATGCATGCACCAAGTCGATGAGCCGATGCGATTTCAGACGCGGTAGCGCGATGCGCGCCAGGTCAAGCGAGTCAACCCAGATGTTCTCGAGCAGCGGGTAGCCAGCCGGATGGTTCGTCACGAAATGCTTGTCGAAACCGACGTTGTGCGCCACCATCAGCGCATCGCCCGCAAACTCGACGAGCCCGGCTAGCGCCTCGTCGGGTGATGGCGCCGAGACAAGGTCTTCCTCGTGTATGCCGGTCAAATGCACGATTTCCTCGGGAAGCTCCCTTCCCGGGTTCACGAACGTGACATACCAACCGACAATCTCGCCGCGCTCCAGCTTTGCCGCGGCAATCTGGATGAGTTCGTCGTGGTTGAA
>CADAKR010000150.1 GCA_902788545.1 uncultured Coriobacteriaceae bacterium | reverse complement strand
CATCCGAAATCAAGTTGATGGACGAGGTGAAAGATACGGTTGATACGTCTCAGACCATGGAGTTTCTGCTCGAGGAGATCTTGGAAACACCCGAATACATTGCAAAGAAGGAGAGCCTGTTTGCCGAGGCCGATCAGGCTATCAAAGACAATCTCGACTTCATGAATGGAATCGTCGACGAGGTGCTTGCCATCAACAAATCGTCGAGGACCGTGGACTTCATTGCCCCCAATCCAAAAAAGCGAGCCGTGAAAGGTATCGTCTCAATCAACCAAGCCGACATAAAGGGGAGCATGGGGAGCGGCCAGAGGATGAGGCTTCTCCTCAAACTCGCATCAAACAGCAGCAAGCAGCATATCTTCCTTGACGAGCCCGAAAAGTACTCGCACCCTTCATTGCTCAATGGAACCGCATCGGCCATCAATGATTTGGTTGCGAGTGGTAAATCGGTCTATATCGCCACGCATTCGCCCAAGCTTGTTTCAATGCTAGATATCGATCTTTCTTGCATAAAGGTCATCAATGATGCGAGCCATACATTGAAAGAGATTCCCTTTGACGAAGTTGTTAAAGAGTGCGCCAGCATATTTAACACAGGAGCTTTGGAGAGCAGGTTTAAGAAGTACTATCTTGATGGCGACTCGTTGAAAGACTGCATTAAGAAGCGGCATTACAGAGCGTTTATCGAGACGTTGTTTACGCAGAGGGTGTTCCTGTGCGAAGGCGCAAACGATGAGCTTTACGTTAATGCATCGCTACAGAAAAACGGCGGCTATTATGGCGACTATTGCATCTTCAAGGTATGGGGGAAATCAAACCTGTTGGTTTTCAAGGGCCTGTTCGATAAACTGGGCATCAGTACGGTCATTCTCTTTGATACGGATGATGAGACGCGCTTTCCTCACGCCGAGCTCAATCCAATACTCAGGGCATTTAGGCCGCAGTCTATTGTCATAGAGCACAATCCAAGACTTGAAGTCGAAATAGGGTATAAGGGGGAGAAGCGCGACGCCCTTGCATTCATTGAATACTGCGAGAGCGTCGACATTCCAGCATTAGAGAATAATTCATGCTGTCCAACGGTTTAGCTCTTCATTTCAGCGATTGTCAATTCTGCATCTACTTTGCCACGGGCGGCCGTGAATTGAACAGCAGCCGCCCGTTAGCTCCCTAGCAACGCACAATCGTCCGCTCGATCATATCCAGCTGGTCGCGGTCGTTGCCAGCCCCTCCGTCATCGTCGTCGTACTCGTACTTGCCCCAGTCCGGGCTATTGTCCAACCAGTGCACGCGGTACATTGCCTGGTAGTAGCCGGTTTCCTCGGGATTCGGGGTGTCATAGTAGACGGTAAGCCCGATCAGCTTGTCGCCCTCCATGTTCTTGGTGAACCACCCGTTCGGCCCTAGGCTTCCGCCCTCGAACTCGACGTCGACGATGCCGCATCCGGGCACGCCCGCGAAGGTGTCGTCCGAGCCGCCCTCGTCGATGAGCCCGCGCCGCCGGGTCGAGCACCGCCGCGCCCACGAGCACGTCGATGTTCGCCACAATCACGCCCAGCACGCCCTGCGCTATGGTGCGCAGCAGGCGCCACTGCCACTCGTTGCTGTTCAGGAACTTGGTCATCGTCATCCCCCCTTCCGGTAAAGGGTCTCGATGTCGTTCTGGGCGACGGCCATGTCCTGCTCGAGCTGGTACGTGCGCTCGATCACCTGGTTGTGCTTGGAAACCTTCTCGGCCAGGGCGTCTATCTTGCACTCCATGACCGCCCGGCTCCTCGAGTTCGAGACGAGCACGCCGATGAGCGTGAGAAACCCCGTGATCGCCGCCGCCAATACCGATTCCATCCATGGACCTCCCGCCAGAAACGACTTCCTACACCTCCGAGTATCGGGCGCGGTCACAATGTCGCCACCATATATCAGACCACTCAACGGCGAAGGCCCGACGCGTCTGCGCCGGGCCTTCGCCGGAAAGGAGGTGGCTGCCGCTAAAGAGCCAAGAGTATTGCCAGTATGGGAAGGGCCATGAACGCTGCCATCGTCGCACAGCCGGCATTGTTGGAAAGCTGCTGCGGTGTGCTCTTCTCAGCAAGCTCGTCGTCACGCGTCGCTTCTTCAACGGCGATGCTCGTGGCGATATCTTGAGAGTCTAGCCCGCCGCTTCCGTTGTAGTCGATAAAGCGCATGGCTCCTCCTACCTGTCGTTGCGGCCGGCCTTTTTCAAGCCGTGCACGGAGCAGAACTTGCCGAACGCGACCAGGGCGTTCTTGACCGTGCTCTTCGATTGCCTGCCGAGCTCCTCTTTCGGGCCGCCGGCGGAGTATTCCCGGATCAGACCGTCTATCAGGTCGGGCAAGTCGTTCCAGCCGCATCCCTCCCGTTTGCAGACGCGCGCCACGGCCCTCGTGTATGAGTAGCATGTGCCCGGGTTCCCGCCTTTCGTCGTGACCGTATAGCCCTCTTCGGCGAGGAAGTCGTAGAACTCGTCGGCAAGGCCATCACCGGTCGCGCGGATGGCCCTGCGCCGCTCGCTCGTTGCGTCATGCCGAGTTCCTGCGGCGACCGCTCTCCCGACGACGCTTTCCCGCGGCTCCGCCGAGTCGTATGCCCGGTGGCAGTCGCTGCAGAGGAACAGGAAGCATTCGCCCATGGGCTCGTGGGCGCGCATGACCTCTTCCTCGAACTCGCGAAGGTCCGCTATGTCGTACGCGTCGCCGGCCCGGTACTTTTCCAGCACTTCCCGAACAATCGCTTTGCGCCCTCTTCCATGGACGTGGGCGGCCTCAAGCGTCCTCTCCTCCCCGCAGTGTTCGCAGCGTCCGTTTGCGCGGGCTTTCAGCGGCCTCGACGCGGTCTGCACGCGGTTCCTTATGCGCGGCATTATGAAGCAGTCGAATTCCTCGATTGTGCCTGTGAAGTTTGCCATGTTGCTCATCCTTCCGTTCGTCGGCGTTTCAGCGCCAGACGCTGCTCGCCTCCATCGTCATGCTGTTCCAGGGCGCAGTTGTGTAAGGGCTTGCTTGCCCTCCTTTCTCCAACGAGTTCTAGTAATGAAGTTGCACGGCGCTATTCGGCCCCGGCCGAAGGCTCCTTAGCGCCCGATGCTCTCGAGGTACCCTTGCACGTTCTCAGCGAACTTTCCGAACTGAGGCTTGTCCCAGTACTCGACCGACTGCCGCAGCGATTCACACGCGTTGCCGAAGCTGGGCTCGCCGAGCTCTTCCTGTATGCGGCCCATGTAGTACTCGAGGTCCTTCATCTTCATGTTGCGTGTGTTGGGCTTGCCGGCAACCAGGTTGTCGAGGATCACCAGGTAGATGAACGCGCTGCCCCGGCTCATCCCGGCGTCCTCGGAGACCTCTTCCGCCAGCCGCTGAGCGTCGAAGCTCGGGGTTCCGTGGGCCTCCGAGAATGCCCGCCAGACGCGCTCGACCATCTCGAAGGTGATCTTGCCGGTGCTGCGCCGGGCCTGTTTCGCAGGCTCGGGCTGCCGGGGTGCCGTTGCGGGATCGAGGGGGGCCGGCACCGGATTCGCGCCCTGGATGGGGGCGAAGGGGTCGAAGGGGATCCGCCCCTCGGCGACGGTCCTCTGCAGGAAGAGGCGTATCGCGAGCTCTGTGGTGAGGCCCATGCCCCCGTAGACGGCCTGCGCTTCGCGGGCGAGCTCGTCGTCGATGTCGAAAGCGATTGTCGTGCTCATAGTGAACCTCCTCTTTTGATGTTCACTATTATACAAGTACGCTTTCTCTTGTCAATAGGAAATACATTGTTAATTTCACTAAGATAATTCACTTAATGTAGTTAATGGGTTTGCAACACCACTATCATTACGCCGCTGTCAAATAACCAGGCGCACTCGCCGTGTCGATGCGGAAGTATGTGTACGAGGTGGCCGAGCTGGACCATGCAGTGCCGTTGCCGCCGACGAGCTGGCGGCAGTTGTAAAAGCACGAGCCCCCCGAAACGCCGCTGGAAGGCAGCGCCCTGGTCGAGTCCGCGTAGATGACGGCGAGCGCCGACGACCCGCCGAACGTGTAGTAAAGGTCGGTCAGCGAAGACGGGTCGAAGCCCCTGAAATCGAGCGACGTCAGCGCGCTGCAGGAAGAGAATGTGAAGCGCATCGAGGTTACGCCGGACAGGTTGCCCAGACCGGAAACGGACGTCACCGCCGTACACGAGTACAGCAGGTAATCGAACCGCAGCACCGAGTAAGAAGCCATGTCGGCCGCGAAGGTGACGCTCGTGAGGTACTGCCGGTGCGTGGCGCCCGCCGTGCCGGTCCAGGGGGTGAACCCGAGCCCCGTGTACTTGCCGATCGCGCAGATGCGCCCGGTCGCCCGCAGCCCGCGCG
>CADAKR010000149.1 GCA_902788545.1 uncultured Coriobacteriaceae bacterium | reverse complement strand
CTACGGCGTACGAGTTCGTCGATGACACGCATGTGAAAATCACGCTGCGCGACGACGTGAAGTTCAGCAACGGTCGTGCCATGGACGGCCAGGCCGTGAAGGAATGCCTCGACGACTTGGTCGCGAAGCACGATCGTGCACCTGGCGACATGAAGATCGCCAATGTCACCGCCGAGGGCAACACCGTCACCATCGAGACGAGCGAGCCGTGCCCGGCGCTCATCAACTACCTGTGCGATCCGTACGGCTGCATCGTCGACGAGCAGGCGGGCATTACAGGTCAGAGCATCGTCGTGGGCACGGGTCCCTACGTCGCCACCGACTTGAACGACACCGAAATCACGTTGGCGCCGAACACGAACTATTGGAACGGCACGCCGAAGGTCGACAAGATCATCGTGCGCTCGTTCGACGACGCCGACTCGCTGCAAAGCGCCCTTCAGACGGGCGAGGTCAACGCCACCTATGGCCTTGCATACGCGAGCTACGCGCTGTTCCAGAACGACCAGTACAACATCTCGGACGCCTACACGAGCCGCGTGTTCTTCGGCCAGGCCAACTACGATTCGGCCATCATGCAAGACGAGGCTGTGCGCAAGGCGATGGCCATGGGCATCGATAAGGAAGGATTCGTAGCCACGCTGCTGAACGGCCGCGGCCAAGTGGCGAAGGGCCCGTTCCCCGCATCGATGAAGTTTGGCGATGACACCGTGACCACCGAAAGCTACGATCCGGAAGGCGCGAAGGCCGTGCTCGAGGCCGCCGGTTGGGTCGATTCCGACGGCGACGGCATCCGCGAGAAGGATGGCCAGAAGCTGACCGTGCGGTGGTTGACGTACCCGAGCCGCCTGGAGCTGCCCTTGCTCGCCGAGTCGGCGCAGGCCACGTTGAAGGCGATCGGCATCGACGTGGAAGTGAACAACACGAAGCAGTACACCGAGATTCGCAAGGACAAGGGCGCGTGGGATGTGTACGTCAGCGCTTTCGTCACGGCTCCGACGGGCGATCCCGAGTACTTCTTCAAGTCGATTTGCCTGACGGATTCGACCAAGAACTTTGGCGGTTACAGCAACACCAAGCTTGATTCCCTGGGCGACGAGCTGCACAAGGCGTTCGATTCTGACAAGCGCGCCGTGCTGGCGACCGCGATGAGCCAGACCATTTTGGACGACCACGGTTACTTCTTCGCATCGTTTCTGCAGATGGGTATCGTCAGCCAAGCCAATGTGAAGGGGCTTTCCGCCCATCCGTGCGACTACTACGAGATCACCGTCGATTTGGACGTGTAGGAAATGGGTTGCAGGAGCGTCCTGCGACCCGCCGAAAGGCAATAATGGCTGAACCGCTGCTCGAATACTCGCATGTCGACGTCTCGTATAACGGGCTCGCCGTTGTGCGCGATGTTTCCTTCCCGGTTATGCCCGGCGAGGTCGTGTGCATCGTGGGAGAGTCGGGCAGCGGTAAGTCCACCTTGGTCAAGGCGGCGATGGGTCAACTCGGGCCCAACGGCATGGTCACGCGCGGGGACATTTGGTATCGAGGCTCCTCCATCCCCGACATGCCCGCGCGCGACCTGCGCCGCCTTTGCGGGTCGGATTTCGCGCTCGTGTTCCAGGATTGCCTTGCGGCGCTCACGCCCATTCGCCGCATCGGGGACCAAATTCACGAGAGCATGGCGGCGCATCGTTCCCTCGATCGCGCCACGTGCGACGCCCTGGCGTGCGAGATGTTTGCCAAGCTGGGTTTGGAAGACCCCGAGCGCGTGCTTGCAAGCTACCCGTTCGAGCTGTCGGGGGGCATGGGGCAGCGGGTCGGTATCGCCATCGCGCTGCTATCGGAGCCGAGCGTGCTCTTCGCCGACGAGCCCACCAGCGCGCTCGATGTCATCGTGCAGGCGCAGGTCATCGAGTTGTTGCAGCGTATCAACGCGAACTTGGGAACCGCTATCGTGCTTGTCACGCACAACATGGGCGTCGTGCGGGCGCTCGCCGACCGCGTGCTCGTGCTGAAAGACGGCGTGGTGGTCGAGTTCGGCGAGGCGGCTCAAGTGCTCGATGCGCCAGCCGCCGATTACACGCACGAGCTGCTTGCCGCCGCACCGCGTTTGATGCAAGGGGAGGGCCGTTAGCATGACCGAGCCCATCCTGCAAGTCGCCGGCCTCTCGAAAACCTTCAAGCGCAAAGGCCAGCCCGATTTTACAGCTGTCGAAGGCGCAACGTTTAGCATCATGCCTGGCGAGTGCGTGGGGCTCGTGGGCGGTTCGGGCAGCGGTAAGTCGACCATTGCCCAGATGGTCACGCGGCTGCTCGACCCGACATCGGGAACGATCATGCTGAACGGGCGCGATGTCACGTCCGTGCGCGGCGGAGAGCTTCGCGCCATGGCCAAGGACGTGCAGATGGTGTTCCAGAATCCCGTGCAGTCGTTCGACCCCCGTCGCACGCTCGGCCACGGCATCGCCGAGAGCCTGCGCAACTTCGGCATGAACAAGTCCGAGGCGCGCAACCGCGCTGCCGAGCTGCTCGTGCGATGCGGGCTGCCGGCGGATTTCGTCGACCGGTATCCGCGCGAGGTGTCGGGCGGTCAGTGCCAGCGTGCAGCCATCGCCCGCGCGCTTGCACCCAACCCGCCGCTCATCATATTCGATGAAGCCACCAGTGCCCTCGACGTCACCGTTCAGGCGCGCATTATCGATTTGCTGCGCGACATCCGTCGTGAACGGAACGCCGCCTACCTGTTCATATGTCACGACATGGCTCTCGTGCAGGATTTCTGCGACCGCGTCCTCGTCATGCAGTCGGGCCGCATCGTCGAAGAGGCCCCCGCCTTCCAGGTGACCACCTCGCCGCAACATCCCTACACCCGCCAACTCCTCGACGCCGCCCTGTAGCGGGCTCCCGTCCCGAGAGCCCGCTACAGGGCGGATTCGGTACAATACCACTTGCACGAAAAAAGTTTCAAGCAAGCGAGGAACATCATGGCAGTGAACGCTGAATTGCAGCAATATGGCATCGCCCATACCGAAGAGAAATGCACCGTGGACGCAAGCCCCGCCAAGCTCGTGGAAATGGCGGTCGAGCGCGGCAACGGAATTCTGACCAACACCGGTTGTTTGGCCGTTGTGACCGGCGACCGCACGGGCCGCAGCCCCAAAGACCGCTTCATCGTCGACACGCCCGACGTGCACGACCGCATCGCCTGGGGCGATGTGAACGCGCCGATGCCCGTCGAGGTGTACGAGAAGATCCGCGAGGAGGTCGTGGCCTACCTTTCCGAGCGCCGTGTGTTCATGGTGCACGGCATCGCCGGCGCCGACCGCCGCTTCTCGCGCAAGGTGCTGGCCATCTGCGAGCTGGCGAGCCAGGCGCTGTTCGTCCGCCAGATGCTCGTGCGGCCGACCGCCGACGAGCTGGCCGCCTTCGGCCAAGCCGATTTCGTCGTGATGGCGGCTCCGCATCTGAAGCTCGACCCGGCCGCCTACGGCCTCAATTCCGAAGCCGCCGTCGTCATCAATTTCCAGGAGCGCATGATCTTGGTGGCAGGCACGCAGTACAACGGCGAGATCAAGAAGGCCATCTTCTCGACCATGAACTACCTGCTTCCGACCGAGGATAACGTGCTGCCCATGCACTGCTCGTGCAACATGAACCCGCGCAGCCACGGCACCACGGTGTTCTTCGGACTGTCGGGTACGGGCAAGACCACGTTGTCGGCTGCCGAAGAACGCATGCTCATCGGCGACGACGAACACGGTTGGGCCGACGATGCCGTGTTCAACATAGAAGGCGGCTGCTACGCCAAGACCATCAACATCACGCCCGAAACCGAACCGCAAATCGTGGGCGCCATCCGGTTCGGTGCCGTATGCGAAAACGTGGTCATCGACCCCGAGACGCGTACAGCTGATTACTTCGACGATTCGATCACCGAGAACGGCCGCGTTGCCTACCCGGTCGAATTCATCCCCAACGCCGTGGTGCAGGGTCGCGCCAAACGCATTCCCGACGTCGTCATCTTCCTGACTGCCGATGCGTTCGGCGTGCTTCCTCCGGTCTCGAAGCTTACCACCAAAGCCGCCATGTACCATTTCGTGACGGGCTTCACGTCGAAGGTGGCTGGCACCGAGCAAGGCGTGAAAGAACCGCAGCCCACGTTCTCGTCGCTGTTCGGCGAGCCGTTCATGCCGCTCGACGCGGGCGTGTACGCGCAGATGCTCGGTGAGCGCATCGAGCGGGGCGGCACGCGCGTGTACCTGGTGAACACCGGTTGGACGGGAGGGCCGTATGGCGTGGGCCAGCGCATGAAGCTGGCCTACACGCGCAAGATGGTCGAAGCATGCCAGTCGGGCATC
>CADAKR010000148.1:1139-5495 GCA_902788545.1 uncultured Coriobacteriaceae bacterium | reverse complement strand
CTGCCGTAAAACCAGCGAACCCGTTCTGATCAGCGCCTGCTTGCTCGGCGAACCTTGCCGCTACGATGGGAAGGCGCAGCCATGCGAGGCCGTCATCGAGATGGCAAAGAGGTGCGCGGTCGTTCCCGTGTGCCCGGAGGTGATCGGCGGCCTGCCCACCCCACGCTCGCCTTCGGAAATCCAAGCCGATGGCCGCGTCGTCGACGTGGAGGGAATCGACAGGACTGCCGCCTTCGAAGCCGGCGCCCGGAAAGCGTTGCGCATCGCGCGCGAACACGGCTGCAAGCGCGCAATCCTCAAGGAGAACAGCCCCTCGTGCGGCGTGAACCACATCTACGACGGCTCGTTTTCCGGCACTCGCATTCCCGGCAAGGGGAAAACCGCCGCCCTTCTCGTTGCAGCGGGCATCGAGGTCCTCTCCGACGACGCACTGCGGCAGGAACATGCAGAACATGGAAAAACCGCGTGCATGCTCGCGTAGCCACTTGGTACAATATCCCTAGGCATCTTATCAGCTTTATAGCTTCGACAGGAGGGGGCGCACATGGATTTCCAGCAGCTTTGCGACAGCATGGCAGCCATGACGTGCGTCATGTCGGTCGAAAAACGCGAGGGCGGATACGGCAAGATCCGCATCGTGACAGGCAACAGCTCCTACGTCGAGTCCATCGAGGCGCCCCAAAACGGCGTGGAGCTGATGACGCGCAAGTTCGTCCCGAACAGCGAATACACCGACTATTTCAGCAAAGACTTGAATTTCGAGCAGTTTTGCTACCAATCCGCCGTTCACAAGAAATGCCTGCATTCCTACGTGAATCCCGAGCGCATCCCCGTGTGGTTCAACCTGACGTTCTTGCCCGTTGATGCCGACGACGACGAATGCTGCTACTGTACGTACACCATGGAAGTCGACTTGGAGCCCGATTCGGAGCGCATGTCGAACATCTCGGGCGACTTGGCATCGAGGGTGCTAACAGCCGGCATCAAGCTGCGCGCTACCAGCGATTTCGGAGTCGCTATGAACGATGTTATCGCCGACATCCGCAAGTTGTGCGACGCAGAGCTGTGCTCCATCCTGCTCATGGACGACTTCAAACGGGAAAGCTCGGTGCTGTGTGAAAGCATCTCCGAGGACACGCATTTGCAACCCACGAGCTTCATCCTCGACGAGAATCTCTACGATCTCATGCTGACATGGGAAGACGCCATCGCGGGAAGCAACTGCCTCATCGCGAAGGACCAAAACGACATGGAAGTCGTGAAGCAGCGCAACCCCCGTTGGTACGAATCGCTTGCAGAATCAGGCGTCAACAACATCGTGCTCTTCCCATTGAAGGCGCGCTCGGGATTGCTCGGCTACATCTTCGCGCTGAACTTCGACCCCGAAAACGCCTTGAAGATCAAGGAGACACTCGAAGTCACGACATTCATCCTCGCTTCGGAGATTGCCAACTACCTGCTGCTCGACCGCCTGAAGATCCTCAGCTCGCGCGACATGTTGACCGGCGTGATGAACCGCAACGAGATGAACAACGTCGTCGAGGCATACAGCAGCGGGCAGCAGGGCGCGGGCGCCTCTATCGGCATTGCCTTTGCAGACCTCAACGGCTTGAAGAGCGTGAACGACGCGGGCGGGCACAATGCCGGCGATCAGTTGCTCATAGACGCCGCAAAAGCCCTCGGCGAAGTGTTCGCACCCAGCCAGGTATTCCGTGCAGGTGGCGATGAGTTCGTGGTCATCGCGCCCGGCATCACCGAGGAGAAGTTGGCCGCCAAGGTCGCTGCCGTGAAAGAGGCAGCCAAACACTACGACAACGTTTCGTTTGCCATCGGCACGTGCGTCGAGGCGGGCGGCACCAACATCCGCCGGGCCCTGCAAATCGCCGATGAGCGCATGTACGAAGACAAGCGCGCGTACTATCAGGAGCATCCCAAGCAGAGGCGATCAGGCGCGAAAGACAAGTTCCATTATCAGGCCGAGTAGGCCAAGGGGCGACCGACACCCTATTCCATAAGCGGGCACTTCAGCACGAAGGCCTTGGTGAAGCGTCCGTAGGGCTGAGCGATGCTTAGATCGAAGCCGTGCATGTCGGCGACCTTCTTGCAGATGGAAAGCCCCAGGCCGCTGCCGCCCCGCTCCATCGAGCGGACAGCATCCCCTTGCGCGAAGGGTTGGAACAAATCCTCGGCATTGCCCTCGATGGGTATGCCGGTGTCGGCCACCATCACGTAAGCCGTGCCAGCTTGACGTACGAGGATGACAGCCACCTCGCATCCCCGGTCGTTGTGCCGAATGCCGTTCGTGATGAGGTTGGCCACGACGCGCGACAGCTGCACCTGGTCGGCGAACACCGGGCAGCGCTCTTCGGGAATGCACGTGGTCAGCTGCATGCCCGCGTCTTCCGCATCGGTGTAGGCGATCGCCGCCTCGCGCAGCAACAGCTGCGACAAGTCGACGGCTTCGCGATTCAGCTCGAACGACCCGCTGCCCAGCTTCGTGTAATCGAACACGGCGTTGACGAGCTCGCCCATCTTGTCGGACTTATCGCAAATCGATTGCAGGTACTCGTCGCGTTGAGCCTCGTCGCGCACGAGGCCGTCGGCCATCGCGTGCGACATGCCCGATATCGCCATGAGCGGCGTGCGCAGGTCGTGCGCGATATCGGTGATGAACTGGCTGCGCTGCTGCTCGATTTGCGCCAACTCGCGTTCGCGTTGTTCCTGAAGGACACGCACCTTGCGCACGACCAAGTCGGCGAACACGAGCGCGCCTGCGACCACGGGAATGGCAAGCAAGAGCAGCATGACCACCACAAGCGCGATGGCGGCCGACTGCGATGCCAGGCCGCTGAAGGGGAACGCGCCCGAAGTGGCAATCGACCGCAAGAGAGTCAGCACCCACTGCAGAAGCGACACGACCGACGTGGTTTCGAGCGAAAGGTCTGAATAGGCCGATGTGAGCCCCTGCAACAACGGCAAGAACGTGACGCTCTCGAGCCAGGCGACCGCCGAATCGACGAGCATCACGGCAAGCAACACGGCGATGAAGCGGCTGACCAAGTAGAACACGAGGTTGTTCTTGCCGCGCGACGTGGCAAGCTCCTCCACGCCCCCGACTGCAGCTTGCCGGATGTCCTTCCAGCTCATTGCTTCATCGTTCCAATCGGTAGCCCAGGCCGCGGATCGTCTTGATATAGGCCTGGGAATCGTCGCCGAGCTTCGCACGCAGCTTGCTCACGCACACCATCACGCTGTTCTCGGCGGCAACGTAATCTTCGTCCCACCCGCATTCGTAAATCTGCTGCTTGGTGAACACGCGGCCAGGATGTTCCATGAACATGGACATGATGCGGAACTCGGCCGGCGTCAGCGCAATGGGCTGGCCGGCGCGGGTCAACGTGCACGACTCGCGGTCGAGCTCGAGGTCGCGGCACGTGAGCGGCGCATGCGCACTTGCCTGCTGCGGCACGGCGCCCTTCGCACGACGAATGTTCGAGTTAACACGCGCGACGGCTTCGAGCGGATTGAAGGGCTTGACCAGGTAATCGTCGGCGCCGAGGTTAAGTCCGAGGATCTTCTCGGAATCCTGGCCCTTCGCCGACACGACGATGACGGGCACGTCGTTGTCTTCGCGCACGTGCTTGAGCACTTGGTAGCCGTCGAGTGCGGGCATCATGATATCGAGCAGGCACAAGTCGACATCCCGCTCCTCCAATATGCGAAGGGCCTCGGCGCCATCGGCCGCCTCGACCACCTCGTAGCCGGCGTCTTCCAAATACAGCGCCAGCACGCTGCGTATGTCCTTCTCGTCATCCGCGACGAGGATCTTGTACGCCACGGGGCTTCCCTTTCGCTCGTCACAGCACGGTTGCTGCGAATGTGCGCCTGCGACGGCCAACATCGCAGGCGCACTTCCAATTGTGGCAGAAACTACGCTTCAGGGGAATCGGGGGCATCGTTTTGCGCGACGCCGGGCATCGCGTCTGTCGGGTCGATGCCGGTTTCGGGGATCGGCGCCGTCGTGGCCGCGTTGGCCTCAGGCATTGCTGCAGTCGCGTCAACAGCGGGCTGCGGCTGAGCCCCGACTTGGGCGAAGGGCGGCACGGGCGGCTGCGACTCGGAGACGATAACCGGGGCGACCGGCTGGGCGGAAGCCTGGGCGGCCGCGCCGGCAACCGGGGCCGTGTGCGCCGGAGCGGCGGCGGGTGCAGGCGCCGGCAAGCCGTAGCGTAGCTTCTCGTAGAGCGCCGCGTTCGTCTGCGCCTGGTACGGGGCCACGTAGAACACGCCCAGGATACCCAGCGTCAGCGCCGAGAGGATGTTCCAGCCGATGAAGGACAGATCGAGCACGAACGT
>CADAKR010000148.1:0-1087 GCA_902788545.1 uncultured Coriobacteriaceae bacterium | reverse complement strand
GACTTGTAGATGCCCGGGATGATGAGCAACAGCGACCAGAGGAAGATGAACAGCGAGCGCAAGAACAGCGTCAGCACGATTCCCTTGTAATTGTTGTCATAGCCAAAGGCGACTTCCTTCACCTCGGAAGGCTGGTTCAGGTTGCGCACGAAGAAACGCTGGGCGCCGACCTCGAGCGGGCTGAGGATGAACACGTACAGCGCAATCACCAGCGCCAACACGATCATCATGGCGAGCCCGAAGGTGATCCCCGCGAAAACGACACCCGGGCCGAAGAGCGCGCTTGCGTGGCGCACGTCCTCGTCGTGGGCCCCGTCATCGTCGACATGGATCGCATCACGCAGGTCCTCGATGCCGTCGGCATCCATGTTCACATGCACCTTGCCGCCGCGCTCGTCGTCGACATCGACGGTGACTTTGCCGTCCTTTATCTCCACGTTCACATTGTCGGGACCGTTTGTCGAGGCCGTCGGGGCGGAGCTTATGAACGCCGTCGGCACGCTTTGCGCCGACGACGCCACGCTCATGCCGCCGACAACCGCCAGCAAAACCAGCGCCACGAACACCGATTTCCAGTAGTTGGCCCTGAAGGCGACCTTGGCCTTGTCCTTCAATTCTTTCCTAGTCCACATCGTGCGCCTCCTCGCACTTGCATTAATCTTGACGAGGATAAGGTACGGCGCGAACCTTTCCCCAACATGTCGTCCAACCTTTCGGTTTCCTTAAACGTTCGTTACAATGCAATTCGTCACCATTGGGAAGGAGACATGATGGGCACCAGCCGATTCCGCACTGTCGCAGTTACCCTCTCGTTCGTTGTCGCGGTGGGCATGCTCGCGCTTGCCGGCTGCACGTCTGGGCAAGCAAGCTCGTCATCGCAGCAATCAAGCGCGGTATCGTCCAACGAGGCAGCGCCTACGCTCGCAAACCAACCTGTCTCGCGCGACGAGAGCTTCGGCGGCACCTACATCGAAATCACCATCGACGATTTCAACAAGCTCGGCTTCGCATACGGCGATAGCGTGGACGTCGAGTTTTCAAACGGTTACAAACTGACGGATATCCCCTACTACAACGGCTACTACAC
>CADAKR010000147.1 GCA_902788545.1 uncultured Coriobacteriaceae bacterium | reverse complement strand
TGGACGTTTGGCTTCGAGCCGGACGTCCGGCTCGAAGCCAAACGTCCAATTCTGTTGCCTGGTGAAAATGGGGTCAGGGGAAATTACTCGTTTTGCAGGGGTGTGTTTAAGCTGCGTTTACGCAAAAAGAGTAATTTCTCCTGCCCCCATTGCTCGACCGTTCTTGCTTACAACTTGCGCGCGACCCGCAGCTTCGCGCTTCGGGCTCGCGGATTTCGCTTCACTTCGTCAGGCGTCGGCGTGATGGGCTTTCGCGTGACGATTTCGAGTATCGGCTTTTTCCCGCAGGCGCATACGGGGAAGTCGGGCGGACAGGTGCAGCGGTTGGCACCCGCCGCCATCACTTCCTTTACGATGCGGTCTTCCAGCGAGTGGTACGAAATGACCACCAACCTGCCCCCCGGATTGAGCCAGCGGACCGCGGCATCAAGGCCAGCCTTGAGCACGGTCAGCTCCGAGTTGACTTCGATCCGGATCGCCTGGAACGTCCGCTTTGCCGGATGCCCGCCGGCGCGGCGTGCGCTGGCGGGGATTGCTGCCTTGATGACGTCGACGAGCTCGGCACTCGTTTCGATCGGCGCGCTTTCACGGCGCTTCACGATGAACTCGGCGATGCGGCTAGCCCACTTCTCGTCAGAGTACATACGGAGGATCCGAGTGAGGTCTGCTGCGTTGTAGTGGTTGATGACCTCTGCTGCGGTTAGGGTTTGTGTACCCGGATCCATCCGCATATCAAGGGGGCCATTCTCCTTGAAGGAGAAGCCGCGAGCCTGCGTGTCGAGCTGCGGCGAGGAAACACCCAGGTCGAACAGGAACATGTCCACACCGGGCACTTCGCAGCGCAAGAGCAGCTCATCCATATCCCCGAAGTTGCCACGGACCAGTTCGAGGTTGGGGCGCTGCTCATCAGGTAGGTCGTTTAAACGTTGTGACGCAGCGGCTAAAGCCGTCTCGTCCTGGTCGATTCCAATGAGCGTGCCCTCAGGCCCTAGTCGCGTGGCAACTTCGAGGGAATGTCCCGCGCCGCCGAGCGTTGCGTCCACGAACGTCTGCTGCAGTTGTGGTTCCAAATGTTCGAGGCACTCGGCAAGCAGGACCGGGATATGCCGATATTCGTTTGTCATGGTACCCACGCCTTAGCTGAGCAGGCTGGAGATGTCGATCTCCTCGACCAGCTCGGCGCGGCGCTTCTCGCTCCAGACCTCGAAGCAACCCGTGTTGCCAACGATGACGACTTCCTTGTCGATGCCCGCCTGTTCGCGCAGGTCGGCGGGGAGCAGAATGCGCCCGGCCGTATCGGCCTGCACGTCGAAGGCGTTGCCCTTCAGGTAGCTGCGCAGGGCCAGCTGCTCGCGGTTGGTGGAGTTGTAGCCGCCGAACTTGTCGACGAAGATGCCGTCCACCCACGCGTTGAAGCTGTCCTGCCCGTCGAACACCAGCAGGTGATCGCCGGTCAGCGCAATCGTCACGACGAGGTCTTCCGACAGGACCTTGCGGAATTTGGCAGGCAGGGAGACGCGACCCTTCGCATCGCTCTTGAAGCGGTATGAGCCGTTGAGGTCAACGGTTTTCCGCGCTTCTTCCATGAGTCCCTTTCGCCTAGTTCTCGCCTTATCCTATCGAGCGTTTGACATTTTATTCCACTTTCCCACACATAGCAACACTTTTCTGCACTTTTGAGGCGATTTTCCCCACTTTCGGCAAGCCGCTTCACCTGCATGAAAAAGCGCCCACAACATGTTGCGGACGCTGGACGAGAAGACACAAGTCTGGATCTGAAAGGAAGCGCTGGGCGGCGCGCGAAAAGCTAGCGCTTGAAGCGGGAAGTCACCTTCCCCACGAGATTGGTGACGATTTGCATCTCGGGGATGCGGAACAGGGCGCACAGGCCAAACGCGACAAGCAGGCCGATGCCGCCGGCCACGATGAGACGCACGAAGCCGCCGATCATGCCCTCGCCAACGGGCAGCCACACCGAAATGAAGTACGTGAGCACCGTGGCAATGGCCGTGGCGGCAAGCACGCGAACGGCCAGCCACAGCACGTAGCGGATATCGAAAGCGCCGATCATGCGGCGCAGCAGCACGATTAGAATGACGCAGCAAGCGACGTAGTACACGAGGTCGGCGATGGGCACGCCGGTAAGCCCGAGCGCCTGCGGAGTGCACAGCAGGAAGTACAGCACGCACTGCACGACGACCATGCCGCAGCTGACGACGGCGAAGGTCATGAAGCGGCGGATCGACGCGAACACGTTGTACAGGAAGAACAGCACAGCGTAGAACGGCAGGCAGTACAACCATGCCGCCAGCACGGTCGACACGTACGACACGTCGCCGGCGTTGAACGCGCCGGCTTGGAACAGCTCCATGAGCGGGATGGCGAGCGCGATCATGATGCCCGACAAGGGGATGATCAGCATGAGGTTGCCCGACAGGCCCGCGCGCACGAGCTCGCGCAGCGCCGGCATGTCTTCCTTGGCCGACGCCTCGCCCATCTCGGTGAAGAGCGCCCTCGAAAGCGACACCGACACCACGCCGTACGGCAACTGGAACCACGTCCACGCGTACAGCAGCGTGGAGGGCCCGTTGTCGCCCACCTGCAGCGAAAACGCGTTGCGGCAGGAAAACGCCACGAGCGTGCCGACGATGTAGAGCATGGTCGGCAGTGCGATCTTCATGGCCTCGATGAGCGCCGGGTCGTTCAGGCGGATGAAGAAGCGGTACTTGAACCCGGTCTTCAGCAGCGCGGGAATCTGCATGAGCGCCTGCACGGCCACGCCCAGCGTCGTGCCCACGCCGAGCACCACGATGGCCAGCTCGTTGTTCACCGTGGAAAGCGGGATGTAGGCCAAAAACGACACGATGACGCACACGTTGTTGAGCGCCGGCGCGATGGCCGGCAGGAAGTACACGCGGTTCGCGTTGAGCACCGCGGTTAAGATGCCGCTGATGCCATAGAACACGATTTGGAACGCGAAGATGCGGAAGAACGCGACCGACAGCGACACGACCTCGTCGAATTCGCCCACGGTAAACGTCTGCGTCGCGATGAGCTGCGGTGCGAAAATGCTGGAGAGCAAGGTGAGCACGCCGAGCACGACGATGGTCAGGTTCAGCAGGTTACACGCGAACTCGTTGCCGCCCGCTTCGCCCTTGTGCTCCTTTTCCAGCAGGTACACGGGGATGAACGCGGCGCCCAGCAAACCGCCTGCCACCAGGTCGAACACGACGTTGGGCATGTTGTTGGCCACCTGGTAGGCGCTCGTGACCAGCGTGTTGCCCAGCGCGAACGCCATGACCCACGTGCGCACGAGCCCCGTCACGCGCGAGATGAGCGTGGCAGCGGACATGAGCGCCGTCGATTTCGCAACTGACTCGTGCGTCTGCTGGTCAACTGCTTGCGTATCGCTGTTTTCGGTCACGTAGCCCCTTCCTTGAACGCACGTATATAATGAATCAACCAAGTGAACCACGTGGGCGATTCACCTTAAATCCCGAAAAGGGCGGTGTGCACATGAACGTTTTGATGGTTGCGAACAGGGAGAACGGCAAGACGCTCGATGCGATGTTCCAGATCGCGGCGTACCTTGATTCGCAGGGTATCGACCATGCGGAGATCGACGTGACCGATTTGCCCGATGCCGCTTACCCTTATTGCGGGATTCACGCGACCGACTTGCCCTCTGGCCCGTTCGACCTCGTCATCACGCTGGGCGGCGACGGCACGTTGCTGCATGCCTCGCGATTCGCCTATGCGCTCGATGCGCCCATTCTCGGCGTGAACTTCGGGCACCTGGGCTTTTTGACCAACAGCGCCGAGGACGGCCTTTTGCCGCTTGTCGCCGACGCGCTTTCGGGCGAGATCATCCGCGAGCATCGCGTGAACCTGCACGTGCACGTCAACTGCGAGGGCGACGAGGAAGAGGGCATCGACGAGGCGCGCGATTTCTTCACGCTGAACGAGATCGCCATCGCCCGCGGCGCCATGGGCCATATCGTCGATTTCAGCTTCGACGTGTCGGGCGACCATGTGGCGACGATGCGCGGAGACGGTGTCATCGTGTCCACAGCCACCGGCTCGACCGCCTACGCGCTGTCATGCGGCGGCCCGCTCGTGGGGCCGAACCACCGCGGGCTCATCGTCGTGCCGCTCGCGCCTCACACGCTGACGGCGCGCGCCGTCGTCACCGAGCACAACGACGTGGTCGAAGTGTACTTCAAAGAAGGCTCGGCCAGCGCCCGCGAGGTGTCGCTGTTCGCCGACGGCGATGCGCTGGCTTTCGCGCGGCCCATCTCGTCGATCGTGGTGACAGCCGGCGATCGCCCCGTCACCTTGCTCACCCGCCGCCAGGAAAGCTTCTACAAGCAAATCGCCCGCACGTTCTTCGAGCGCTAACATCCC
>CADAKR010000146.1 GCA_902788545.1 uncultured Coriobacteriaceae bacterium | reverse complement strand
GCTGACCACATAGGCAGGTCGCCATCAGCTGTGACATCAGACCTGTCTTGCCATGGCCTGGTTTGCCTGAGATGATATGCAACTCGCCCACGTCGGCAACTGCGCGTGAAGAGTAGTCGTCACGGCCCGCCGACGATCCGGCGTTGAGCAACACGATGTCGCATTCGTCGACAGCGCGCTTCACGGCGTCGCGAATCAGGTCGGGCTTGTCCTTGACGATGCCGTAAACGACCGGTTCGGCACCCCACTGGCGGACCATGCCCGAGAATATGGTGGAATTGAACTCCATGACGTCGCCTGGTTGCGGGTTGGCAGAGGGCGCCACCACCTCGTCGCCTGTCGGGATGATGCCGACTTTCGGCTTGGCTATGACGGCGACTTCTTGCACCCCTGCCGCCAACATGGCGCCCATGGCTGCCGGCTCGATGCGCACGTTCGAAGTCAGCAGCATCTCGCCTGCGCAGATGTCCTCGCCGATCTGACGGACGTTCCCCCATGGGGCAATGGCCGCGTACAGCGTCACCGGGCACGTGCCGAGAGACTCGACGCCATCGCCTTCTGCATACACGAGGTCTTCGACCATGACGACCGCGTCGCACCCTTCCGGCAACGGGTCGCCAGTGTCAACCACGATGTAATCCTGCGGCGCAATGACGACCGGGGTGGTTGCCGTGGCGCCAAACGTCGTGCTGGCCGCCAAGGCGATACCGTCCATTGCGCATGCATGGTAATGGGGTGCCGATATGGCCGCATAGAGCGGCTCGGCCGTAACGCGCCCAAGCGCTTCGCTTACAGGCACCTTCTCCATCGCGGGACTCATGCCTCGCTCTTTCAATGCGGCAATGAATCCTGCAACCGCCTCCTCCAATGCCACGTTGCTCAAGTATTCGAATGGCATGTGCGCATCCTTTCTAGAACAGCCTCACATCAACTTCGGCGCCGGCCGCAAGGCCCTCTTGATTGCGCCCGATCGCAATATAGCCATCAGCCGCAGCCAATTGCGAGATGAGCCCCGACTTTCCGCGCACGGGGACAGCGCGCAGCACTCCATCACCTTGCTCGAGGCGAACCGCCACCAGTTCGGCACGGCCATGGTTCGAGGGCAGGGCCTGAGCCACCACAGCGCGCGTGTGCAACGAGCTGCGCGCGCCAAGCAGCGGCCTGACCAATTCGAGGAACATGAAATACGCCGCTGCGGGATGCCCCGGCAAGCCGAACGCGGGCTTGCCTTGCACATCGGCGCACATCGTCGGCTTGCCCGGCTTCACGGCCACGCCATGGAACAACATGTCACCCAGCTCGGAAAGCACCCGTGCGGTGTTGTCCTTCTGGCCTGCAGACGAGCCGCCCGACACGAGCACCACATCGCACGCGTCAAGCGCCTCGCATACGCACGAGCGCAGCGCATCGTAGTCATCGGGGACTATCGCAAAGCGCACAGCCTGCGCACCGCACGCCTCGGCGGCGGCAGCCAGCATGGGCGCGTTCACATCGCGCATCTGCGAGGCAACGGGGGTATCGGCCACATCGACGATCTCGTCACCAGTCGATATGACGCCTACGCGCAACCGCACGTTCACGCTCACCTCGGTGATTCCCAAGCTGGCCAATGTGCCCACGTGATGAGCTTGCAACTTGGTCCCCGCGCCAATGAGAACCTGACCCGGCTTCACATCGTCGTTCTCGAAGACGATGCTGTCGCCGGGAGCCGCGGGCTTGGCAACTCCAATCGTGCCGTCACCGTATTCCTCGCAATATTCGAGCATGACGACGGCATCGGCGCCCGCCGGCACCTTGCCGCCCGTCGGGATTCGAATGCAAGTGCCAGACCCGCATGCGCACGTGGGCTCCGCGCCCATCTCGACCTCTCCGGCAAGGGTCAACAAGGCGGGCAGCGCATCAGAGCAGCCGAAGGTGTCGGACGCAACGACCGCAAATCCATCAACCATCGACCGATCAAACGGCGGCACTCCTTCCACAGCCACGAGGTCATCTGCCAAAACGCGCCCTAAGGCCCGATCGAGCGGCACGGATTGAACGCCCGCTGAAACGCTGGCAAAACGCTTCGCCACCATCGCGCGCGCTTCTTCGAGCTGAACGACCGAAAGCATCACAAGACCCCCTTCAGCATCGCCAGGCAGAACATGAAGGCGCATAGGCACACGACAACCCTGAAGGGCCATTTCCACCGCTTGTCGAATCCCAGGTCGGAAAGCAGCGATTTCGCGACGGTGCACAAATGGGCAGCTAAAGCGATGGATACTGCAATGATCACGTAGGCGAACGCGCTCGTGCTTTTCGGCAGGATGATGTGGACAATCGCCACAAGCGCCAACAAGCCGCCTGTCGCCCACTTGAGTGCCAAATGAGCTTTCTTGCGCCCGCTTGGCGGGCGTTCTTTGTCGTTGAGCTGCTGGGCGCTCGTCAGAAGGCTGACTGCCACGTGAATGCCGGCCAATACGACGGCAATCCACACGACCCAGGGAAACGAGTTCGTAAATACGAAAACGGAAGACAAACTCCCCATGGCCCCGTGAACGAGAAAGATAATCGTTATGAGCGCCGCAATGACGCCATTTGCCACACGTGCGTTCAATGCAATCCCCGCTCCCGCGTTTCGGACATCGACATGACGCATTTCATTCTACGGCACTTGCCCTCAAACGGGCCATTGAACAAGACGATAGCGAATCGCCCTGTTCGATAGCGCGTTCACACGGCCCAGTACGAGAGGAACGATCGGCCCTCGTCACTCGACGGCGCCGACAACACGTGCTCAGCAGGGCCGAACTCCACGACGCGCCCGCCGCTGAGCATGACGACGGAATCGGCTATGCGATGTGCCTGCGAGGGCGCATGCGTGGCTGTTACAAGCAAGCAGCCCGTCCGGGCGCGGTACTGATCGAGCGCTTGCTCGATCAGGAGCGTTCCGGCTATGTCCATCGATGCTGTCGGCTCGTCCAACAGCAAGACGTCGAGGTCCTGCACGAGCATGCGCGCAAGCGCCACACGCTGGGCCTCGCCGCCCGAAAGCCCGCTTCCCCGCTCGCTTGAAAACGCGCTCATCCCCACCGCTTCGAGCGCATCTTTCACGCGCCGCTCCACCTCTTCTTTCGCAAGACTGCTTGACTGCAAGGCAAGCGCCACATTCTTGAAGACGGTGAACCCGAACACGTAGCTTTTTTGGGGCATGTAACCGACCAGCAATTCCTCGCGCGGGACATCGCCTGAGACATCGACGAATCCGGCCGTTTGGTCTATTACGCCCGAAAGCACTTTCAGGAAGGTCGACTTGCCGCTGCCGTTCGGTCCGACAAGCGCATACGAGGTTCCGGATTCCAGGCGCAACTCGCTGATGTCGAGCACCATGCGGTCACCGTACGCCTTTTGCAGCGATTCGACATTCAGGCAAAACGTCCGCGTCATCGCTTGCCACCTCCCAGGCGCCCCCCGCGAGCACGGCTGTAGGCGCCTTGCGCTTCAGGCGCCGACGTGCGCTCCTGCAACGTCAAGGCGATGGAGTTGATGACGAATGACACGACGAGCAGCGCCACGCCGAGCGCCACCGCGTACTCGAAATGCCCCATGTTCGTCTCCAGCATGATGGCGGTGGTCATGACGCGCGTCTTGTACTGAACGTTGCCGCCGACGAGCATGACGGCGCCCACCTCGCCGATGGAGCGCCCGAATGCCACGAACATGATCGAGAACAGCTGGGAGCGGCACTCGTACAGCAAGCACAGCAACTCGCGGCGCCGCGAAAGCCCCATGCCGTGCGCCGTCTCGTGCACACGGGGCGCAACACCCGAGATAGCCGTGGCAGACAGGCCGCACACGATGGGCGTGATGAGCACGACCTGCGCCGTCACCATGGCAGGCAGGGTGTACAGAAGTCGCAGCGAGCCAAGCGGGCCCGACCGCGACAAGATGAAGAACACGATGAGGCCCGCCAGAACGGGAGGCAGGCCCATGAGCGTGTTCAATATGCGCATGACGAGGCGTTTCCCGGGAAACCGGTATAACCCGACGACCACGCCGAGCGGCACGCCTATCGCAGTCGAGATGACCGTCGAAAACGCGGCCATCTGTAGGGTCAGCAGGATGATCTGCGATAGCTCGCTGCCCGGCGTGAACATCAGGGTGAACGCCTGAACGAGCTCGTCCATAACGGAACATGGCCGTGGGAACGACATGCCCCCACGGCCATTTGACGCACGTTAGGCGGACGCGGAGCTCGACGAAGCGGAGGCGCTTGCCGAAGCGGAGGAAGCGGCGGCGCTCGCCGAAGCAGAAGCGCTCGAGCCGGAAGCCTCGATCAGGAAGAACAGCGGCTCGCCGTACTCGGCAACGCCGTAGTCGGCGATGAGCTTGGCAGCCTCGGCACCCGTCATCCAATCGATGAAGGCTT
>CADAKR010000145.1 GCA_902788545.1 uncultured Coriobacteriaceae bacterium | reverse complement strand
TATCGTGCTCACGCTTGCGTTCCTTAAGAACCGCGAGGGCTTCGAGCGTACGAACTTCGACGTGCCGTCAATCGTGCTTTCGACGCTTGGTATGTTTGGGCTTCTGTACGGTCTTTCCACCTTCACCTCGTCTGACATGCCGTTGTTTTCAGTGGTACTCATGGTGGTCGGTGTTGTTGCGATTGTCGCCTTCGTGCGTCGGCAGAGAACGCTCGAGGTGCCGATGCTGCGCGTCGAAACCCTGAAAACGCGCCGCTTCCGTAACGCCATCATCGTGTGCTGCTTGCTCGAGGCGGCACTTATCGCCATAGACGTGCTGCTGCCCCTGTTCCGCATGCGCAAGGCCGACCCGTCGGTCAACGTCGCCGTCGACATCGACCCCGATGACCTCCTGTAACGCCGCGCGCTCGGACGTTTTGCGTCGCACCGGACGCCTGGTTTGAAGCAAAACATCCAATTTATTTGCATAAGTCTAATAGTTTGTGGTATTATACTTCGCTGTATCTTTGCGCCCAGATGGCATGATGCGAATAGATGAAGACGGTTTTTCGAAAGGACGTTCACGTGGCTGAAACCCAGGCGAAGACCGAAGCTAAAGCTAAGAAAACAACCACTAGGAAAAAGCCCGCAGCAACAAAGGACCAGGCGACACAGGAAGCAGTGACAAAAGAAGCCAAGAAGGCAGCCCCGAAGAAGGCGGCTGCGAAAACTACCACGGCCAAGACTGCATCTGCTGCCAAGAAGGCGACCGCCGCGAAGGCCGAAAAGCCCGCGACGGCGAAGCCTGCTGCGAAGAAGCCCGCCGCCAAGAAGACGGCTGCTGCGAAGGCCGAGGAGTCGGTGGCAAAAGAACCTGCTGCCAAGAAGGCCCCTGCGAAGAAGCCGGCTGCCAAGAAGACTACCGCGAAGACCGAGAAGGCCGCCGCGGAGAAACCCGCTGCGAAGAAGCCGGCTGCCAAGAAGACCCCCGCAAAAACGAAGGCCGCCGAGGCCGCCCCTGCCGAGGCGACCGAGGAAGCGCCCGCCAAGAAGAGCACGCGCAAGCCGGCCGCCAAGAAGACGGCTGCAAAGGCCAAGCCCGAAGAGGCTGCCGAGAAGCAGGCTGCGGCTTCGAAGAAGGAAAAAGCCCAACCTGCCGTCGAGGCGGTCGAGCCCGAGGACGAATTCGCCGAAGAAGAGGAATCCGGCCCCGAATCCGATCAGGTCATCGACGAGGCCACGGCTGAAATCGAGCAGGGCGCAAGCGAGTCGGTGAGCGTTGACGAAACCGAGGAAGAGCTGCTCGAGGGCATTCCCGAGGAAGAGCTGAAGGCCGCAAGCGATGTCGCGCTGCCCAAGGTCACCGCGCGCACGAAGGTGAAGTCCAACCGCCGTCGCAACGCCGACGCCGGCGTCACCATGCTGACGGGCGACCCGGTTCGCATGTACCTGAAGGAAATCGGCAAGGTGCCGCTGCTCACGGCCGCCGAGGAAATCGACCTTGCCATGAAGATCGAAGCCGGCGTGGCCGCCACCGAAGAACTCGAGCGCGCCGAGGAAGAGGGCATCGAGCTGCCCCGTCGCGACATGCGTCGCCTCAGCCGCATCGAGCAAGTGGGCCTTGACGCGAAACAGCAGCTCATCGAGGCGAACCTGCGTCTGGTGGTTTCCATCGCCAAACGCTACGTCGGCCGCGGCATGCTGTTCCTCGACCTTATCCAGGAAGGCAACCTGGGCCTCATCCGCGCGGTCGAGAAGTTCGACTACACGAAGGGCTTCAAGTTCTCCACGTACGCCACGTGGTGGATCCGCCAAGCCATCACCCGCGCCATCGCCGACCAAGCGCGCACCATCCGCATTCCGGTGCACATGGTCGAAACCATCAACAAGCTCGTGCGCATCCAGCGCCAGCTGCTGCAGGAACTCGGCCGCGAACCGACGCCCGAGGAAATCGGCGAGGAGATGGGCCTGACGGCCGAGCGCGTCCGCGAGATCCAGAAGATCTCGCAGGAGCCCGTTTCGCTCGAGACGCCCATCGGCGAGGAAGAGGATTCGCAACTCGGCGACTTCATCGAAGACGACGCCGCCGTGGTGCCGCCCGACGCCGCCAGCTTCAGCATGCTGCAGGAGCAGCTGACGAAGGTGCTCGACGGCTTGGCCGAACGTGAGCGCAAGGTCATCAGCCTGCGCTTCGGCTTGGAAGACGGTCATCCGCGCACGCTCGAGGAGGTCGGACGCGAGTTCGGCGTCACGCGTGAGCGCATTCGCCAGATCGAGAGCAAGACGCTGGCCAAGTTGCGCCATCCGTCGCGCTCGTCCAAATTGAAGGATTACTTGGAGGACTAGTTGGGCGAACTCGAATTCTTCGCGAGCTGCATCGCCGGATTGGAAGGCGCGCTCGCCCAGGAATTGAAGTCATTTGGAATCGAACGCGTGCGTCCCCTTGGTGGGGGCGCCGCGTTTTTCTGTTCGGCGGAAGCCGCCTTGCGGGCGTGTTTGTGGTCGCGCGTGGCTTCGCGCGTGCTGTTGGTGGTCGGCCGCGTGAACGCGGGAGATGCCGCATTGCTGTATGCCGGCGCCTACGACCTTCCGTGGGAAGAGGTGCTGGCGCCCGATGCCACGTTTGCCGTGCGTGCGCATGGCACCAACGACGAGCTGCGGAACACGCGGTTCACGGCGCTGAAGGTGAAAGACGCCATCGTCGACCGCTTGCGCGAACGCCGCGACGAGCGGCCCGATGTCGATACGGCCTCCCCACGTGCGGCGATTGACGTGCGCGTGCGGGATAATCGCGCCACCATCTCGCTCGATTTCTCTGGCGAGGCGCTCAACCATCGCACGTACCTCGCGCCCGACGACAAGGAAGACGCCGCGCTGGCATGCTCGCTGGCTGCAGGCGCGCTCGTGCTTGCCGATTGGAGCGATGCCTCCTTGCAGGGCGCCGCGTTCGTTGACCCGGCTTGCCGCGATGGCATCGTGCTGGTGGAAGCGGCGCTCATCGCCTGCGACTGCGCTCCCAGCCTGCGCCGGAAGCGGTGGGGATTTGCCGGGTGGGCCCACTACGACGAACGTGTCTGGGCCGACCTCGTTGCCGAGGCGAGCGACCGTTTCGAGGCGGGGCTTGTCCGCGTGGGTGGCGCCGAGGCTGCCGAGATGAGCGCAAACGAACGCCCCAACGCCGACCGCGTGAGGTTCGTGGGCGCTTCGACCTCGTCGCCTTTCATCACGCGCGCCCGCAACCACGTGCGTCATGCCGGCGTTCGGCCGGTTGTCAGCATCGAGCTGGGCGATGCCGCGGGCATGCCCGAGCTCATCGGCGGACACAAGGCGATCGCGCACGCGCCGCTGCTGTTCGTGGCCAGCAACATCGACGCCCTGTCGCGCTCAGACGCGCCCGCCCACATCCAAGCTGACGAGGCCGCGTTTGCCGCCGCCTGCGCCCAAGCACCCGATGGGTCGCGTTTCGTCGCCGTCGGCGCGCAGGACGTGCAATCGCGCTTCGGCTGCCAGCCCGTCGAGCATCACAAGATCGGCCGCGGCCGCGTCGAGACCGCCGTCGACGTGTTCGACAGCCGCCCAGCTGGCGGCTTCATCATCGAAGTGCCCGATATGGCGGGAGGGGCACCCCATGCCGTCGAAGTGCTCGAGCAAGCTTCGGAGCAGTTCGCCGCGCGCCTGCGCAAGGTGTTCAAGGAGCGTCGCAAGTGGGCGGCCCGCGAGGGCGTGACCTGCTACCGCCTGTACGATTCCGACCTTCCCGATTACGCGGTCGCCATCGATTGGTACACGGGTGCGGGCGATGCGCGAGGCAACGATTACCTGCACATCGCCGAATACGCCCCGCCGGCGTCGGTCGATCCGGACAAGGCGCGCCGCCGCTTCAACGACGTGCTGGCCGTGGCGCCTGTCGTCTGCGGCATCCGCCCCGATCATGTGTTCTCGAAGACCCGCCTGCGCGAGAAGGGCGGTGGCCAGTACCGCAATGCGGGGCACCGCGCCTACGTCACGACCGTCGAGGAGGGCGGCTACCGCTTCGAAGTCGACCTTGCTGGTCGCCTCGATACGGGCCTGTTCCTCGACCATCGCCTGACGCGCGCGCTCGTGGGCGAGCGTGCCCGCGATGCGCGGTTCCTCAACCTGTTCGCCTACACGGGCACGGCCAGCGTGCACGCGGCCGGCGGGGGAGCGCACTCCACGATGACGGTCGACCTTTCGCAAACCTACCTGGATTGGGCGCGCCGCAACATGGCGGCCAACGGTTTCACCGGCGAAGCGCACTCCTTCGAACGCGCCGACGTCATGAAGTGGATCACCGAGGCGCGCCGTTCGGGTAGGCGCTACGACTTGATCTTCGTCGACCCGCCCACGTTCTCGAATTCGAAGGCGATGGGGAAGCGCACGTGGGATGTGCAGCGCGATCATGTGGAGCT
>CADAKR010000144.1 GCA_902788545.1 uncultured Coriobacteriaceae bacterium | reverse complement strand
TGGCCGGGGCGTCGACGTACTCCTTGTAGTGCTCGAGCAAGGCGTCGATCTCCGCGTCGATCTGCTCTTCGGTGGCATGATCGGCCGGCATCTCGACCTCGATCGGATCATAGCCGGACAGCTCGGGCGTGGGCTTGGTGTCGACCTCGAACTCGAACGTGTAGGCCTTGCCGTCCTCGACCAGCGGCATGTCCTCCTCGGCGAAGTCGGGCTTGCCGATCGGGTAGATGCCCGCCTCGTCGATGGCGAACGGGTAGTTCTCGTTCACGACGTCGTCGGTGACGACCGCGCGGACGTAATCCTTGCCCAGCGCGCTGTCGATGACCGGGCGCGGGGCCTTGCCCTTGCGGAAGCCCGGGATGGTGTACTGGTTCGCAACCTGCTTGTACTGCTTCTTAATACGCTCGATGATGGTCTTCTCGTCGATGGTGACGGTCACCTTCGCGCGATTGCCTTCCAAAAGCTCGACTTTAGTTTCCACTTAGCTGTCCTCCACTTGCGTTCTTGTACGGCGCGTTTGACACGCAAACTGGGATTATCGCACAGAACTCGCAACGATTGAAGAACGTTCACAGAATGAGCCGTTGGGATACGGCCGCCACATGTCCCTCCGCGGATTCGCAGGCTACGACGAGCGCAGGGGGCGGCCGTCTTCCAACGGCTCATTCCCTCTTAGTGGTATCATTTGCGACGCGTGCGGGCGTGGCGGAATTGGCAGACGCGCCAGATTTAGGTTCTGGTACCGAAAGGTGTGAAGGTTCAAGTCCTTTCGCCCGCACCATACATACCATGTTCGAAAGGATTGTCGTGAAAGAGCTCGCAAGGAAATACACTGAAACCAGCCTCGTGCTGCGCATCGTCATCGGCCTCGCCATCGGCGCCATCCTCGGCCTGCTCGTGCCGTCGGACGGCAGCGCCGTGCCCACCTTCATCACCTTGCTTGGAGCACTGTTCGTCGGCGCCCTGAAAGCTATTGCGCCTGTTCTGGTGTTCTTCCTCATCATCAGCTCGCTGTGCGCCGCCAAGGCGCCCAGCTCGATGAAGACCATCATCATCCTGTACGTCATCTCCACGTTCGTCGCCGCGCTCGTGGCGGTTCTCGGCTGCTACATCTTCCCGATGGAGTTGACGCTCGCATCGGCCACCGACATCGAGCAGGCTTCGCCCTCGGGCATCGGAGAAGTGCTGATCACCTTGCTCACGAATGTCGTGAGCAACCCGGTCGCCTCGCTCGTGAACGCCAACTACCTTGGCATCCTCGTCCTGTCGGCCCTGATCGGCATCGCCCTGCGCTCTGCCACCATCACCACCAAGACCGTGTTCGCCGACATCTCCAAGGCCATCACCAAGATCGTGCGCTGGATCATCAACTTCGCCCCGTTCGGCATCCTCGGCCTGGTCTACGACGCGGTTGCAACCAACGGCATCGAGATTTTCGCCGAGTACGGCCAGCTCATCGCCCTGCTCGTGTGCTGCATGCTCTTCATCGCGCTGGTCACCAACCCCATCATCGTGTTCGCCCTGACGCGGAAGAACCCGTATCCGCTGGTCCTGCGCTGCCTGAAGGATTCGGGCATCACGGCATTCTTCACCCGCAGCTCTGCGGCGAACATCCCCGTCAACATGGAGCTCTGCGAAAGGCTCGGCCTCGACAGGAACCTGTACTCGGTGTCCATCCCGCTCGGCGCCACCATCAACATGGCGGGTGCTGCCGTCACCATTACGGTCATGGCCATGCAGGCGGCTTTCACGATGGGCATCACCGTCGACATCCCCACAGCCGTCATCCTCTCCGTGCTCGCCGCCGTCTCGGCATGCGGCGCATCTGGCGTGCCGGGCGGATCCCTCCTGCTCATCCCGCTGGCCTGCTCGCTGTTCGGCATCTCTCCTGACGTGGCCATGCAGGTCGTCGCCATCGGCTTCATCATCGGCGTGATCCAGGACTCCTGCGAAACGGCGCTGAACTCGTCTTCGGACGCCTTGTTCACCGCCACGGCAGAATATGCCATGTGGGCAAAGGAAGGCCGCTCCTTCAAGATGGGCGCCGACGCTGCGCCGCAGCCTGTTGCCGAGCTGATCGAAGAGCCCGCACCTGAAACCGAGGCTGCGCCCGAAGCCGTGGCCGAGTCCGCACCCGAGGCCGCTGCCGAAACCGTGACCGAAGCAAAAGCCGAGGTCAGCGCTGAAAAGTAACACCCTCGTCTACGCGCTTCTCGTATTTGCCGCCGGCGCGAGCTACGGCTTCATCGTGCCTGCAGTGAAGTCCGCCACGGCCGTCGGCGTGTACCCAGCCGATTTCCTGCCGCTGCAGTACTTTGTGGCGCTTGTTGCCTGCCTGGGTTTCGCGTTGGTCCGCCGGGTGAAGTTCGCCTCGCCGCGCGAGTGCGCGAAGATGGCGGTTCTCGGCGTTCTGACCGGATGCACGTCCATCTGCTATTACAACAGCGTGTCGCTTTTGCCGAGCGCTGCCGCCCTCACGCTCTTGTTCCAATACGTGTGGGTGAGCGTGCTCATCGAATGCGTGGTGGAACGGCACCTGCCCTCGCCTTCGACCGTCGTCGCCGTCATCATCGTGTTGGTGGGCACGGTGTTCGCGGCGGGCTTGCTCGAAGGGTCGCTTGAGACGCTCGATCCCCTCGGTGTTGCAATGGGCGCGGGATCGGCTGTCTTCTACGCTTTGTACCTGTATCTTTCGGGTCGCATCGGCGTGGGCCAGCCCGCGGCGTTGCGCGCGGCGATGCTGCCCGCAGGCGGCCTTCTGGTAACGTCTGTGGCCAACCCCGCCTGCTACGCGACGGCGCTTTTCGACCCGAACGTGTGGCCTTACGCTGTGGGAATGTCCGTCCTCGGCGTCATCCTGCCGACGACCCTTATCAACTACGCAAGCCCCAAGCTTTCGACCGGCATGGTGTCGGTGATGGCTTCAAGCGAGCTTCCCGTCGGGATCTTCGCCGCCTGGGCCCTCGTCGGCGACGCCCCCACCCCGCTGACCCTGTTCGGCGCCTTCCTCGTTCTGGCAGGCATCGTGGTGAAGCAGCTCCCTGCCATCGCAGCCGACCGCAAGAACCGGGTTTGACCAGTGGATTTATTGCAATGAAGAGAGCGGGCTGTGCGACCATGCTGCCTTGAGGTGCCGCGTCAGTGCAACTTTTTTCGATTTCGTGCAAGGATATGGCTTTTAAGTACGAATTGCTGCAGGAATAACTCGTACTTGTGCGCCATATTCCTGCAAAAGAGCCCCGAAACTCGTACTTTAAGACGATAATCCAACATGAAATTCGAAAAACAGCGCGCAGTGGCAATTTTCGGCCTTAGTGTTTTGCAGTTTCTAAAGCGTGCGTCCAGCTCGACTTGGATTGGTTTGCAGTTCCCAGGACGCATGTATGGCCTGAACTGGGGTTTTAAGGCCAGACGCCCCCAAGCCGCTATGATTACGCACACATAACCCGCGATTTGATCCTAGCCTCACCGCTTTTTGGCGCAAAATCGAGGTTGTGTGGTCGCCGGTGCAGGACGCGCATTCAACGACCTGGGGTTTTAGGGCCGCGCGGCGCCGGATCGCCTTGCTTGCAGGCACACAACCCACGATTTGCGCCATTTCGCCAGGAAAATGGCTGAAAATCGAGGTTGTGTGGCCGCCGCCACAAGGTGCGCAACTCGCGACCTGGGATTATAGAACCATGCGACCTCAAGCCACTATGATTGCAGGCACACAACCTGCGATTTATGCCATTTCGCCTGGGAGATGGCTGAAAATCGAGGCTGTGTGCCTGCCGGTGCAGGACGCGCGTTCCACGACCTGGATTGGTTTGCTGTTTAGAATATGCGCGCTAACGAAGGCAATTCCCTTCTCGGACATTGCGGCTTCTTACCGCCCTTCGATTTCCAAAAGCAATGGATCGCGTCATGGGTTGCATCACATCAGGATGCCCGACGAGGTGATGGGCAGCAACGCACAATGTGCCAAACATGAAGGAAACGCATAGTTGTCGGGCGTTTTCACGGGTTGAAAGATGGCGCGCCCAGTAGGAATCGAACCTACAACCGTCGGATTAGAAGTCCGATGCTCTATCCGTTGAGCCATGGGCGCGCGACGCGGACTATG
This sequence comes from uncultured Coriobacteriaceae bacterium, assembly GCA_902788545.1. Lineage (GTDB taxonomy): Bacteria > Actinomycetota > Coriobacteriia > Coriobacteriales > Eggerthellaceae > UBA9715. Next base: position 357 of record CADAKR010000144.1, on the reverse strand, counting down.
ATACCACGCGGCTATTTCCTGAAGTTCGCGATGGCCCGGATGATCGCAAAGACGGCGAATGCGCCGCTGATCACCATGAAGCTCGCGTCGCCGCCGTTTTGATACAGCTGGATGATGAGCGAGGTGAAGATGATCGCCGCAGTCACCCACAGCAAGCCGTTCATCTGGTTTAAGCGCTTCTCGCGCATTTGCGCGGCCTTGTTCGCCGCCTGGTTCTGGGACGCTTCCTGCGCGAGGCGCTCCTCGTGTCGGCGACAATGCGCTTCGCCCTTGCCGTCGCGCTCGTCGATGACCTCCTGCACGAGCGCGCGGTAGCAGGCGGCCACCGCGCGGGCCGTCGAAAGAGTCGTGGAAAAA
>CADAKR010000143.1 GCA_902788545.1 uncultured Coriobacteriaceae bacterium | reverse complement strand
GAAGGCGCGACCAACGAGTGGCGCGGCCGGTTTTTTGATGGCCAGCTGTTCGAGCTGCTGCCAAATTCGGGACAACCGGAGGACGCACCACAACCCCCTCAATGGCTAATTGACAAGCATAAGAGTGAGAGCCCGTATTACGAGCTCGACTTCGCGGAGGTATACGACGGAGATTGGCTCATCCTGGGATCTGACGACGGTCAGGTTGCGAAGAGGGCGCTGGGGCAAAGCGCGGAGGATTACTATGAGTCTTTACAGCGCGTTGCACGAGAGTCGCCGCATCTCCCCGAGTGGATTTGGTGCCTGGTAGCTAACATTGCGGAAGACGTGACGCACATGCGCAAGGACGGTACCGTCGGCAAGGGAACCAAGCACTTCTCCCCGGGCACGAAGATCTATGTCGGCAGCACATGGCACGGCGGTTACGACTGGTGGAAGTTCGTCGTGATGGGCAAGCCTCGCCACCAGAGGAGGCTCATCCAGATTTACATGGACTGGGACAAGCTCTGCAATTTCAGGTTGAAGAAGGTGTACGACAAGAGGGTGATCGAGCACATGACCCGGTTCGACCGAGGTGGGTTGAGGCTCGGAGCGTCTCCAGAAGTGCACGGCGGATGGGACAACACCGACGAGTCGAAGAAAGAAATCGAGGAGTGGGTGGAGTTGCTGAAACGCGCTTATGACGAAAGGCGCGCCGAGACGAAAGAAGGAGCCCTCCCGGAGGAAGGCTCCTCGTAGGTCGGGGTTTCACCGACATGAATGGGGACATCGCCCAATAGTAGTCTACCAGCTTTTCCGGGGTTCCGCTGGGCGAAACCAGACGTTCGACACCAGTCTTTACAGACAGCACTTGCGGGTCGGAGGATAATGTTAACGACTCCTTAAACACCCTTTAAGCGATAAGTGCCGAGGAGGGCACTATGGACAGCATCGAAATCTTCAAACAGACCATGGAGGTCGTCGAGGGAAGAAAGTACCCGTTTTCCCATTCCGTTGAGGACCAGAACGCCGCGCTGTACTTTTCCGACAAAGAAGCTAAACGTCTCGTTTCCAAGCCCGAGAAAATCGTGCCGTTCTCCATGGGTGGACGCACCGTCTTCACAGTAGAGAACGCCGACTCCTTCGAGGCGGCAAAAACTATGTACGAACGCTGGCCGCAAAGCATTTTCTCTGACTTCAAAATGCCGTTGGTGCTCAACTTTGCGAACCCCCACACCCCGGGTGGAGGAGTATTGAACGGCGCTCAGGCCCAAGAGGAAGACCTTTGCAGGCGTTCGACGCTCTACGGGTCCCTGACCTCAGCCGCCGCATCCGGGTTCTACTCCGAGAACAAGGCGAGCAAAGACAGCGCTTTCACCGATGCCGCCATCCTTAGCCCCTGCGTCGAGGTGTTCAGGAACTCCGATGGAAGCTTTCTCGAAGAGCCTTTTGACGTGGCGGTGCTGACCATGGCCGCTCCTTACGCGCCCGGACTAGCTGGCAAGAGCGCCGCAGAAATATTCGACCTGTTCAAAGCTAGGATTCTGTGCATGCTCCACATCGCCGTCGAGAACGGATACCAGCATTTAGTGCTCGGCGCATGGGGCTGCGGCGCCTTTGGCAACGACCCGCAACTGGTTTCGCGGGCCTTCTTCGAAGCACTCAAGGAAATCCGCGGGGCCTCCCACAACGGGCGCTCCAAGGGCCCAGGATGCAGCTCCCTTTTCAGACATATATGCTTCGCGGTCCTCGACAACTCGCCCGACCAGATGAACTTCCGATCATTCAAGGACAGGTTCGACCTGTTCTACAAGGACGAGGACGACGCAGAGGTCGCAGATGTGATGAAGCGCATCAAGAAAAACGAGAAATACCTCAGCAAGTACCAGGGCTGCCTTCTAGGCGGAGCCGCAGGCGATGCGCTCGGGTACGCGGTCGAGTTCATGTCCGACTCGGACATCCGCAAGCGCTACGGCACAAAGGGCATCCTCGAATACGACCGAGAATACTTTGGAGGCGATGCCCGATTCTCGGACGACACCCAGATGACGCTTTTCACCGCTACGGGAATCCTCCACGGCTCGACGAGGGCCTCGATGCGCGGCATTGCGGGGCATCCGAGCATGTATGTCCGGATTGCATATCTCGACTGGCTCAAGACCCAGGATCCAAGCTTCGAAGAGAACCCCAATATGACATGGCTCCTTTCGGTTTCAGAGCTCCATCGCAGGATGGCTCCGGGAAACACGTGTCTTAAAGCTCTCAGGAGCGGAGGGACGGGATCGACCGAGACGCCCATCAACGACAGCAAGGGCTGCGGCGGGGTGATGCGGGTAGCGCCGGTGGGGCTTTACTTCGGAAAGCGCCCCGAATACTGCGTCGAATGCGCTGCCGAAATCGCTGCCATCACGCACGGCCATCCCCTCGGGTACATCTCGGCGGGAGCGTTCGCGTACATCGTGGCCCGGTGCGCCTACGAGATCAGCGCAAAGAGCAGCCATCGCCGAAGAGAGCTCAAGAAGATCATCGATGATTGCTGCGCCAAGCTCCCGAAATGGTTCCCCGAGCATCCCAACGCGGCAAAGTACCAGGCAGAGCTTCTGCAGAAGGCGATGGAGCTTGCGAAGTCGGACGAGTGGAGTTGCCGCAACATACGGGAGATAGGCGGCGGCTGGGTCGGCGAGGAGGCGCTCGCCATAGCGATCTACGCATGCATGCGGCACGCAAACGATTTCTCGGCCGCCATCAAGGTCGCCGTGAACCACGACGGCGACAGCGACTCTACGGGTGCGATATGCGGCAACATCATGGGCGCGATGCTCGGAATCGAGGGGATCGATCCTAAGTGGGAAGAGGGCTTGGAGATGGGCAATCTGGTTCTCGAGGTGGCCAAGGACCTCTGCGACGACTGCCAGATGGATGAGTTCGGCCACTATGTTGACGCGATTTGGATGGCCAAGTACGGCGGTTCGTCTATGGGCACAATCACAGTTAACGACTACCTCAGGGGCGAATCGCGTCTGCCCGTAAGCGAAAGCGAGAAAGGCGAAGCCCCGGAGACATTGCACGGGATGCGCATCCAGCTTTTCGAGCGCATCGCCCCAACGGCATCGGGCAAGAACGTTGAATGCTACTCAGTCCGAACGGTGCCGGAAAGGAAGCTCAGAAAAGCAATCGAATCTTATGCGGTTGGATATGACCAAGACGGCTTCGTGGGAATCATCGATGACTCGATGCTCAGCGACGGATCGTGCGGCGCCCTGTTTACTCGCTCCAAGATGTACCTGTCGGACTTCCCGCATCCCCCGAAGAAGATTTGGTACGACGAAGTCGCCGAAGTGCGGTCATGCGGCGGCAACAAGCTCATTCTGACCATGAAGGACGGGACCGAGATAACGTTCTCGAGCCTCGGGTTCAAAGAAGACGGCCTCGCTAGTCTCCTCGAAGAGCTCATTCCACTGCGTAGTGCATGCGCCGCATCGAATGCGGGCATCCCCAGGTTTGAGCGGAAGTTCGAAGGCGCGCTGTACGCCGGCATCATCGAAGGCAACAGGCAGACGACCAACAGGGTTGCAGAAGAGGAGAGATTCCATGCTGCCCAGGGCCACGGGTTCGCGGCAGAACAAGCCAACGACCAATACGACAAATGGCACGGGAAGAAGGGAAAGGTCGTCGGCAACGACAACGCGAAGAACGGCGCTGACAGGCTTGTCTACGAACGAGACGGCACGGCGACGTTCATCCAGGACAAGTACTGCGAAACCGGGAAAAAGTGCATCGACGAATGCTTCGACCAAGACGGCTTCAGGTACTTGGATGGTCGCGGGAAGCCAATGGCTATCGAGGTGCCTTCCGACAAGTACGAAGAGGCCGTCGCGGCCATGCGCGAAAGGATCAGGAACAACGAGGTTCCTGGCGTGACGGACCCCGAGGCAGCTGAGCAAATAGTGCGCCGTGGGCATTACACGTACCAGCAGGCCAAGAACATCGCCAAGGCGGGCAACATCGACTCTCTTGTATTCGATGCGAAGAACGGAGCGGTCGTGTCGCTTTCCGCTCTCGGCGTGACTGCGACGATTGCGTTTGCAACATCGCTATGGGCGGGCGAGGAGTTCTCCGTTGCCCTCAGATGCGCCACACTGGAAGGACTGAGAGCGGGAGGGGTGGCGTTCCTCACGTCGGTCGCCGCAAGCCAGCTCTCAAAGGCAGGCCTCAACTCCCTCATGGTTGACGGCACTGAGGCTCTTACAAAAACCCTGGGGCCGAAAGCCTATGCGGCCGTCGCAAATGCGTTCAGATCCGGCAAAAACATCGCGGGTGCGGCTGCCATCAAAAGCACTGCGAAGCTCATAAGGGGCAACGTCATCGTCTCGGCAGTAACGTTTACCCTCGATTCGTCACCCATTGCATTATCCCAAAATTGTGCGTTCTCCTCCCAGATTTTTTTACTTTCCTCTGTTCCCATGTTCTCTCCCACTCCCCAAATTTGC
>CADAKR010000142.1 GCA_902788545.1 uncultured Coriobacteriaceae bacterium | reverse complement strand
CAGATCGCCGCGTTGATAGGGAACGACGACATCGATCAGCGCGTCGCGCGAAGCGGCAACCTTGGCGATTCTCTCGATGAGCTCGCTTACGCCCTCCCCCGTTTGCGCCGAAACGAGCAGCGAGTCCGGGTGCGTTTCGGCCAGCCTGCGCGCCGCATCAGGCGAAGGCAGGAGGTCTCGCTTGTTGAACACGACGATCCTCTCGATGCGCTCGGCGCCGATTTGGTGGAGGACCTCGTCGACCGTGTCCATTTGATACGAAAGCTCGTCTGACGACCCGTCTACGACATGCAAGATGAGATCGGCGCCGTTGATTTCGTCGAGCGTCGACTTGAACGACTCGACAAGCGTGGTTGGAAGCTTGCGGATGAAGCCGATCGTATCGGTGATGGTTACCTCACGGCCTTCGGGAAGTCTCAACTTGCGCGTGGTCGAATCGAGCGTTGCGAACAGCTTGTCATATGAGAGCACGTCAGCGTCCGTGAGCCTGTTTATGAGGCTTGACTTTCCCGCGTTCGTGTAACCGGCAAGCGCGATCTTGAACGTGCCGCTCTTGTAGCGGCTCTCACGCTGAACGGCCCTGCGCTCGTCCAGCTTTGCCAGCTCCCTCTTGATCGAGGAAATGCGTTTGCGCACCATGCGCCTGTCGACTTCGAGCTGGCTTTCGCCCTCGCCGAAACGCGAGCCGACGCCGCCGCCCATTCGGTTAGACGCGAGATGCGCCCACATGCCGCGCAGTCGCGGGTACAGGTACTCGTTCTGCGCGAGACGCACCTGCAAGCGCCCCTCTTTCGTCGTCGCATGCAGCGCGAAAATGTCGAGGATGAGCGCCGTGCGGTCGATGACCTTAACATCCCGGTCGACGATTTTCTCGAGGTTGGCTTGCTGCGATGGCGTCAGCTCGTCATCGAAAATGACGACATCGGCCGAATAAGCGCGGCACATCTCGGCTATTTCGGCGGCCTTTCCGCTTCCTACGAACGTTCGGGGATTGGGCGCATCGAGCCGCTGCGTCGTCGTGGCGACCACTTCGGGGCCCGCCGTGTCGACGAGCCTCGCCAGTTCGTCAAGCGACGACTGGACTGGCCAAGGCGATCCCGGCCACTCGATGCCGACGAGCACGGCCCTCTCGTGCAGCTCCTCGATGTCCTGCATACCCATCGCTTTCCTACTATCCGATTAGATCCAGGGCGCACTTCGTCATGCGGTCAAGATCAACGTCGTCCGCCTCAATCCATTGTATGCGCTTGTCTTTCCTGAACCACGTACGCTGCCGTTTGGCGTAACGGCACGTTGCGGTCCTGATTTGATCGAGCGCCTCTTCCATCGTCATACGCCCGTCCAAAGCCTCGACGATTTCCTTGTAACCGATGGCCTGGGGCGATGTCACTCCCTCGCGGAAACCCTCATCAAGGAGGCGTTGCACTTCCTCGACGAGCCCGTCATCGACCATCTTGTCAACGCGCTGCGATATGCGCGCGCGAAGCACATCGGAATCGACTTGCAGGCCGATCATCACGGCGGGAACGCATTGGGGGATGTTGGCCAAACCCTCCTTCCTGGCTGCATAGCTTTCACCTGCCGCCAGCATCTCGAACGCGCGAACGACACGCTTAACGTCGTTTTCGGGAATGACGTCCGCGCTTTGAGGGTCCGCCTCCTTCAGCATTAGCCACAACTCGTGCGGGCCCCTCTCTTCGGCGATGGCGAGATATCGGTCGCGCACTTCGTTGCCGATTTGCTCCCCTTCGGCGAAATCGTAGTCGTCGATGGCCGCCCGCACGTAAAATCCCGTGCCCCCGCACAAGACGGCGCGGTTTCCCCTCGCATCGATATCCTTGAAGCAGCTGCGCGCATACTCCTGGAACAAGGCGGCGGAAAACGGCTCTCCTGGATCCACGAGGTCGAGCCCATGATGGGGCACGCACCTTTCGTTTACGGGAACCTTGCCGGTTCCGATATCCATACCGCGATAGACTTGCATCGAATCGGCACTGACGATCTCTCCGCCAAGTTTCATTGCGATACGGATGGCAAGGGCAGACTTGCCCGATGCCGTTGGGCCGACGATGCAGATGACGGGATGTGCAAGGCTAATTCCCACGTGCCGACTCGCCTGCCATCAACGTGCCACGCAAATACCACGTGCGCGCTTCGTCGATTTTCACGGGAAGGGTCGAGCCTATTACGCCATCAGCCGACCATCCGCCGGGCAACGGTGCATGTACCGTGATGTTTTCCGGGCTTCGACCGGTGACGACATTGCCGTCCTTCTTCGAGAAACCCTCGAAAAGCACCGGAACGGTCTTTCCCGCCTGCACTTGGTTGAAATCGTAAGCACCCTGCTCGACGACCGTGCGAAGGCGGTCAAACCGCTCTTGAATGACCTCGCGCGGCGTGTTGTCCTCGATCTTGGCGGCAGGAGTTCCCTCGCGCTTCGAGTATATGAACGTGAACACCTGGGAATAGCCCACCTCTTTGACGAGGTTGTACGTGCACTGGAAATCCTCTTCCGTCTCGCCGGGAAAACCGACGATGATATCGGTCGACAAGGCGATCCCAGGGCAGGCGTCTCGCAGCTTCGAAACAAGTTCGAGGTAGTGCTTTGACGTGTACGAGCGATGCATTGCCTTCAAGATCCGGTCGGATCCGTGCTGCGCCGGCAAATGCAACGCGGGCATGATGTTGTCAACGGTGCCAAACGCCTCGATGACGGCGTCAGTAAGATCCTTGGGGTGACTCGTGGCAAACCTGAGGCGCTCGATTCCGGTATCGGCAACCGCATGGAGTATCTCGGCGAACCGTGGCTCACCGTACAAATCTCGCCCGTACGAGTTGACGTTTTGCCCGAGTAGGGTGATTTCCTTCACGCCCGATGCAACATAGCGCTGGGCTTCGGCGACTATCTCGTCGAAAGGACGCGATTTCTCGCGGCCACGCACGTAAGGCACGATGCAGTACGTGCAGAAGTTGTTGCACCCAATGGTGATGGGCAGCCATGCGGCCCACGACTGCTCGCGAACCGTGGGAAGGTCCGTTGGGAATCCGTCGCTTTCTTCAAGCGTTTCGGCGATGCGCTCCTTGCCATCGAGCACCGCGTCGATCAGCCCCGGTAACGAGGCGAGGTTGTTTGTGCCGAACACGACGTCGACATGGGGCAGTTGCACGAGAAGCTTCTCGCCGTCGCGCTGGCCGATGCAGCCGCCGATGGCTACGATGCGCTTGGAAAGCGGCGACTCGCCTCGCAGCGGAATGTTCTTCATGCTCGCAACTTGGCCCATGAGCCGCACATCTGCCGCCTCGCGCACACAGCAGGTCATGAAAACGACGATGTCTGCTTCCTCGATTGTTGCAACCGACTGCGCGCCAAGGGCCTCGAGCATGCCGGCAACACGTTCGGAATCGTGCTTGTTCATTTGGCAGCCGAATGTCTGGACATGAAACGTCAGTCCCCAGAACCGGCTGGTGGAAGGGTTGCCCATACTGCGCCTAGTCAAGCAGAGACGAGGCGAAACCGTCGGAGTCGATGTCGGCTGCACCGCGCAAGTACTGGGCCTTGATGGCGAAGTGAATGGCAGTACGGTACTCGCCGTCGATGATGATGTCGGCAAAAGAGGGAATGCATGCGATCTCGATGCCAACGGGCGACAGGAAGCCTCTCGATATGGCAATTGCCTTGATCGCCTGATTGACAGCGCCTGCTCCGACAGCCTGCATCTCGACGGGAACGCCGTCCTTCACCATGCCAGCTATGGCGCCGGCAACCGATGCGGGGGAAGACTTGGATGAAACCTTGAGGCAATTCGTGCCAGAGTGCTGTTCGCTTGTCTGCATATCATTCCTTTTGCGTGTTAGCGTTTCGAGAGCGAAAGTGGTTCGTTCGATATGCTACCCAATTCCGATTAGCCTATTCTAACGGCTCTTGCGGGGCTTTTCAACGGGAAAAGCCAACCCAAATGTCAGAGATGCTTCACAACCGGGATGGTGATGACGATGCGGTCCTTCGAACTTCGCACCGATGGCTCGACATCTTCTTCGAGATAGTATTGCTCCGCTATATCGGCAAACGCCTCTTTCACTGTTGCGGAAAGCTTTTCGGCATCCGACTTGCCGAGCTTGAAACTGCGGGCATCGCGCAGCACAAGGTTATCCTTCCCGCGCTTTTCTCCCTTGTTCGGCTGGCCCGCTATCGTGATGCGCTCGAGTATGGGGGAAAGCTCGGCGATCTCGCCGTCGAGTATGCGACGGGCGGATCGAGGTGAGACGTCGAGGCCCATGTTCGCGGCAAGCTCTGCGAATGTGTTGGGATCGCCCGTCGTGGCAAGCCGCTTGACGATGGGAAGCTGTGTGACGTCCTTGCAAAACGCCCGGTCGACCGCCGATAACGTGGAAAGACCGTACGCATACACCGTAGCGGCGATTTCGACGGGAGAACCGATATAGACGGAGCAGGCATCGCGTGATTCGATGGCGAACTCGCACGTCGTTCGCAGTATGTTGCGCGGTCCGCG
>CADAKR010000141.1 GCA_902788545.1 uncultured Coriobacteriaceae bacterium | reverse complement strand
TCCTGACATCGCGCCTGAAATGGCGCCCGAATTGGGAGTCGCGCGTTGGGCGTGCGTCATCTTGTATGTGGCGAGCATGGGCTTGGCGCTGTTCTGGAACGGAGACCCGAAGCTCGACATGCGCGTGTTCTTGGCGCAATCGGTGGCGGCGGTGGCGCTCACGTTCTTGCTGGCAACCTCGATGTTCCCGAATCTCGTCGCAGCATCGGCTGAAAGCGTCGGGCCCGCCATCACGGTGGCCACGGCGGCGTCATCGGATCTTGCCCTCGCGTGGATGACGGGTATCGCCTGCATCGGCGTGCCCCTTGTGCTCGCGTACCACGTTTTCGTATATCGCACGTTCCGCGGGCGCTTGTCGGAAGACAACGATCATCAATACTAGAAATTGGCTGCGCGAACAGTCATAATTAGACGATTGCAATAAAGGAGGAGAATCATGGCACAGCAACCGCAAGTGGAAGTGATGGGCACAAGGAAGACCAACTGGTGGTTGGTCGTGGCAGGTGTGGTGCTCGTTTTGTTCGCAGCCGTCACGTTCTTGGCACCGTATTTGTTCCTCGAGTTCATCACGATAGCCTCTGGCGTCGCGTTTCTGTTCAGCGGCGTTATGGGCATCGGATCGTACATCAAGGTGCGTGGGCTGCCCAATGCGGGCTGGTCGCTGCTCATGGCGATTCTCGACGCCCTCGTCGGCATCATGATGTTGCTTCACCCGATCGCGTTCGCCCCGGTGCTGCCGTGGATCCTCGGTGCGTCCTTCATCATGTTCGGCGTGCTTGAAGTTGGCGCCACCATTCCGCTCGGGTCGCTGATCCCCGAATCGCGCGGCATGGCCATCGTCTCGGGCGTGCTCACCGTCATCGTGGGCATCATGTTTATCGTCTGGCCGGGATCGCTTTCCATCTGGGTGGCCATGTTCTCGCTCATCCGCGGCATCACGCTCGTGGTCGCCGGCTTCACGTCCCGGGTTGAATAAGACCCGACTCTGCTCGACCCGGAAAGGATGCGCGATATGGCGAGCTATTCGCGTAAAGCCCTCCGCGAAACGGGGGAGTGGGACACGAAAGAGCGCTACCCATGGTTCTTGCGCCTGTTCGGCGTGCTCAGCATCATCGGCGGCATCGACTTTTTGATCGACTTCGGAATCGGCCTGTACCAGTTCATCATGCGTGATGAAATCGCCGAGGTCACCCGCGAATACACCGCCACCACCATCGCCATCGCCGTCATCGCCCTGGTTCTGGCCGTGGTGCTGGCGTTGATGCTCTTCGTTCTCGGCGTGCGCCTGCTTCGCGGTTTGCGCAAGCGCGCAGCACGGCTCGCCAACGTCATGATCGCCGTTGCGGTCATCATCCTGGTTTGCGAATTCATGATCTGGGGTTTGAGCATTCGCCTGCTGCCCACGGGCATCGGCATCATCATCCTCATCGCGGTGCCGTCGTATTCCGACCCCACCCTGGCCGAGGAGCGCGAGCTCCAGCGCAAGCTGCGCAAGATGGAAACCCGCACCGAGGCGGAAGAGGGCACGCTTGGCCGCGATACCACGGGCAAGGGCTACATCAAGCTGAACTTCTTCAACTTGTTCTGGATCTTCGTCATCGCGTGCGTGGCCGGCCTTATCGTCGAGGTCATCTGGCACATGGTCGTGGTCGATCCCGGCGTGTACCAAGACCGCGCAGGCTTGCTGTACGGCCCGTTCAGTCCCATTTACGGCGTGGGAGCCGTGCTCATGACGATTGCGCTCAACCGCTTCCACGACAAGAACCCCCTCGTCATCTTCCTGGTAGCCGCCCTCATCGGCGGGGCGTTCGAGTTCTTCGTCAGCTGGTTCATGCAAACCGCATTCGGCATCGTCGCCTGGGATTACTCGGGAACGTTTCTCAACATCGGCGGCCGCACGAACTTCATGTTCATGTGCATGTGGGGCCTGCTCGGCCTGGTGTGGGTGAAGTTCGCCACGCCGTTGCTGCTGAAGATCGTGAACCTCATTCCGTGGAACTGGCGTTATGCCGTCACGACCGTCTGCGCCGCGCTCATGCTCGTCAATTGCGTGCTGACGCTTTCGGCGCTCGACTGCTGGTACCAGCGCGAGGCCGGCACGATGGATTACGAGCATGCCAGCGCCATCACGCGATTCTGCAACGAGCACTACGGCAATGAGTTCATGGTCAACCGCTTCCAGAGCATGACCATCAACCCGGATTCCGCATCGCGCGCCAACTAGGTAGGGGACATGCCACAACGTCGACAAAGGGAAAGGCCGGTTGATTCGCGTCCGTACATCCGCGACGTAAGCCGTCACCCCGAAGGCGTCGCCGACACCGTCACCGTCACCATCGGCATGGTTTTGCTGGCGCTCGTCGTCGGCTTCATCATCGGCTTCGCCGTATTCTGCGTCATGAACTTGTCTGTGTGGCTCACCGCGCTTTTGTGGAACGGCGCGACGGGCGCTATGCCCACGCCGTGGTTCCCGTTGGCCGTCTGCACGCTGGGCGGCGCGCTCATCGGCGTGTGGACATGGTGGTCTGGCGACGTCGTGCAGCCACTCGAAAAGGTCATGGCCGAGTTCAAGGCCACGGGTTCGTATCGGACGAACGGTGCGTGGAAGCCGGTCGTCACGTTTTTGCTGCCGCTCGTGTTCGGGGGCTCTGTCGGCTTCGAGGCGGGCCTTACGGGACTCATCACCGCCGGGTGCTGCTGGATTCGCGACAAGCTGAAGGTGGCTGGTTTGCGCGCGGGCGCCGTGGCGGATGTCACCATCGCCGCCAGCATGTCCGCCATCTTCGGCACGCCGCTTGCCGGCATCGTCGCCGGCGCGGAAAGCGCTCCGGCCGATGGCGCCGACGTGCTCGACGAACCCGATGTGAACAGCTACAACATGCGCCGCGGGGCGAAGATCGTGCTCTACACCGCGGCCGCGTTCGGTGCGTTTGGCGGCATCGTCTTGTTCAAGCAGCTGTTCGGCGCATCGGGCGGCTTGCCTCGCTTCGACGCCATCACCGCGCCCCCCATCGAGCTGCTCTGGGCCATCCCGTGCCTTGTCGTCGCGTACGTCATGACGCTTCTGTTCCACGGTTCCAGTCGCCTGTTCCAGAGCGTGACGCTTCGCTTGGGCGATAGCCCCGTCGGCATAATCGGTCGGCCGATTGCGGCGGGTTTGATCATGGGCGCGGTGGCGTGCGTGCTGCCGCTCGTCTTGTTCCCGGGCGAAACGCAATCCGAGTACCTCATGGGGGCATGGGCCACCATGGGCGCTCTCGTCCTCATAGCCACTGGTTTGTTGAAGGCCGTGATCACCCCCATGTGCTTGAACATGGGCTGGATCGGCGGCAACTTCTTCCCGAGCATCTTCGCCGGCGTGTCGGCGGGCTACGGCCTTGCCGCGATCACCGGCGCCGATCCGACGCTCATGGTCACAGTTACGGCAACGGCGTTTCTCGCGGGCGTTATCCGCAAGCCTTTGCTCGTGTTGGCCGTGTTGTTCCTGTGTTTCCCCGTGAGTGGACTGTTATGGATGGGCCTTGCGGCGATCATCGGCGCGTCCCTGCCGATCCCGCAGATACTTTTGCCTCTCGAGGAAGGGGAGGATTATGGGGAATAACCAGCAAACGAGCGTACAGCCTCTCAAGCTTCGTTTCATCGGGCCCGTCATCCGCGCGTCGGGCTTGGTGCCCTCGCTGGTGACGTTCATCGTCTTGTTCCTCGTCGCGTCAATCCTCGTGGCAGCATTTGAGCCCGGTGTCAGTGGCTTCGGCAATGCCGCTTGGCTCATGTTCCAGGTTGTTACCACCATCGGGCTGGGTGATTACACCTGCGTCTCGGTTGTTGGGCGCGTGGTCGCAATCGTGTTGTCGGTGTACTCGGTGTTTTTCCTCGCGCTGATCACGGGTGCAGTCGTCAGCTACTGTCAAGAACGCATGCGCGCCCAGCGCAACGAAAGCGTGGCCAAATTCATCGACCAACTCGAGCACCTTCCCGAACTGTCGCATGAAGAGCTCGTCGCCTTGTCGGAAAAGGTGAAGAAGTTCAACATGAGCCGCAGGTGATGTTGCCCACCCCACCTCGCTGGAGCCAAAAGGGGATACTCCCTTTTTGGCTCTTCCCGTTTCATGTGACGTAGGGCGACGGTGTTCGCCACAACGCCTGTTTTTGGTGCTTGTCCGCCCGGCACGGCGGAAGGCCCCGCCCAGCCCAGGCTCGCTTGATTCCCGTTTTAAACCGCGCAAGGGGAATCGGAGCTTATGAGGCCACCCTTCACCTCTTATCGCGGCCAACCGACCTCAAACTAAACATCCGATTCCCTGTGGGCGCGGTTTAAAACGGGCGCTCGCGATGGGCTGGGCGGGGCCTCCCGCCGGGCCGGGCTGCCGGGTGGGTTTTTCTCTCCTGTCCCCGAAAACCCACAAGGACCAAACCGGGCTGTTGCATCCTGTACGGGTGGGATTCGTCATCTGGGGCTGGCAATGTGTTACAGTATTGCGCATGAGCACGTCCCAGATTCCATACCCTAGC
>CADAKR010000140.1 GCA_902788545.1 uncultured Coriobacteriaceae bacterium | reverse complement strand
CGAGGAACGCCTTGCTCAAGCAGAGCAAATCGCACAGGCCGAGCAGATTTCCGTCGAGCAAGCCGTCTCGCAAGTGCAGTCCTGGTCCACCGACGCCCTTTCGCTGAAGGCCACCATCCCTTATGAGGACCTCGCAAAGCAAGCGTTGGCCGTCGGGCGCGAGGACGGGGGATTGTTCACGCGCATAGGCCTGGTTTTCGGGAACCGCGATATCAAGGTCGAGCTCTCGTATGACGATGCCGCTGTTGACGCGCTCGCCTCGGAGGTCGACCGGACGATCGGAGACGCACGCGTCGATTCGACCGTGGCCATCGAGGAAGGCGTCGCGCATGCCGTCGAAGGGCACGACGGGACCATGGTCGATCGCGATTGGTTCAAGCAGATGCTTTCTGCCGCGCTCGTGTCGGGCGAGGATGCGCCCTCGTTCGTGGCGCAGGTTTCACCCGCCCCGTCGCGCATTTCGCTCAAGCAGGCGCAGGAGGCCAGCGATGGCATCAACCGGGCGCTCCAAGCTGGCGGCGTGTTCACCTACAAAGGCTCCGACTGGATCGCCTACGGCGAGGAGATCGGGAAGTGGACACGCGTTGAAACCGTCAAGGCCGACAACGGAAGCTACCAGCTCGGCGTATCGTTCGACGACTCCCAGGCCATCCCCTCGGTCGTGAAGGGCGCGGGCGCTGCGGTCAAATCGGAAAACGTCACCGTGAAGTTTGCCAAGAACGATGAGGGCACGATCATAGTGCGCACTTTCGGCCCGGGCAACATCCCCGAGGTGACGCCTGCCATCGATCAGCTCGAAGAAGCCCTGTACGGCGCAAACGGCATCGCATGGAACATGAACACGCCGGCAGAGCCCGTGCGCATCGAGATCGCCGAATCCGACGCGCCGGCTGCGCTGACGCTCGATCAGGCGGTCGAGCTTGGCATCGTCTCGGTTATCGGCGAGTACACGACAGAGTTCTCGAATTACGAGGGCACCGAGAACCGCAACCACAACATCAAGCTAGTCGCCGACATTCTCGACAACGGCATCATCGAGGCGAACGGCGGCAAGTGGAAGTTCAACGAACGTTCGGGTGACACGAACGAGGCGGCGGGCTTCTGGGCGGCCGGGTCGATCATCGAAGGCGAGGTCGTCGATTCGATCGGCGGCGGCATCTGCCAAGTCGCAACGACGATCTTCAACGCCGTGTACGAGGCCGGGCTTCCCATCGACATGCGCTTCCCGCATCAGCTCTACATCGCAAGCTACCCGCCTGGCCGCGATGCGTCGGTGAGCTATCCCGACCTCGACCTGTGGTGGACGAACGACCTTCCGAGCGATGTCGTCTTGGACCTGTCCTACACCGACACGACGGTCACGGCGCGCCTGTACAGCGTCTACACCGGCTACACGGTCGAATCGCATGCCGGCAATTGGGAAGAGGGCGCGAAGTACGTCGTCAAATTCGAGGAAGACCCGGAAATGGCGAAAGGCGAATCCTACGTCAAGACTCCGGGCGAGGATGGCAGCTTCATCTCGGTTACGCGCATCGTGAAGAACGAGGCCGGCGAAGTTATCTCTGACCAGGTATTCGACTCGCAATACGATGCGAAGGATGAAATCGTCGTCATCGGCCCGGGCACCGACACCAAGGGGCTCGAGCGCACCGACATGTCGAGCTCTGTCACGAGCCGTTCGAACGAAGAATGGTAATGCGCCATGCGTAAACGCCTCGTCATCTCGCATATCTTCATCGCTTGCCTGCTGATCGCGATGCTCATCGCGCCAGGCGCGGCAATGGCGGAGGTCCGCAAAGCCGATATCGTCGCCGGCATCTCGGTCGACGACCGCGGGCTCACCGTTTCGGAATGCCCCTCCATTGACGCGTCGTACGCCGCGCTCATCGCCAAGGACGGCACCGTGTATTTCGAGCGCGAAGCCAATCAGCCGTCGCGAATCGCCTCGATCACGAAGGTCATGACCGCCATCGTCGCCATCGACAACGCCCCCGAGGGCACCTACGTCGGCGGCAGCCAGGCTGCTGCCGAAGTCGGCGAGTCAAGCGCCGGCCTCCAAGAAGGAGACGTGCTCGATTTCGAATCGGCGCTCAAGGCCCTCCTGGTGCCTTCGGGCAACGATGCGGCTGTCGCCATCGCCGAGACTGTCGGTGCCGCCATGATCGCAAACGACCCTTCGCTTGGCAATGACCCGATGAGCGCATTCGTACATGCGATGAACGAGAAGGCGGCGCAGCTCGGTTGCACCGACACCTTGTACGAGAACCCCCACGGCCTCGACGACGGGGTCTACGACGGCCAGCTTCACAGCACGGCGGCAGACCAGGCGAAGGTGGCCAAGTGCGCCATGGAATACCAGCTCATCCGCGACATCGTCGGGGGAGGAACGACTAAGATCACGGTGACGCGCGATGGCGGTCCCGCCGAGGTCGAGCTCGAAACAACCGACGAGTTGCTCGAAATGTACAAGTACACCATTGGCATAAAGACGGGCGTCACCGATTCCGCCGGCCCCTCTTTCATGGGCGCTGCCTCCAAGGATGGCCGCGAGCTGTACTCAGTGGTGTTGGGCTCGACCGATGAATACCAGCGTTTCGCGGACACGAAAGAGCTGTTCCAGTGGGCGTACGATCACTGCATCGAGCTGGGGCTTGCCAATTCCGACCAATGGGCGACCATGCGCGTGAACGGCCAAAGCAAGGAAGTACCGATCATCGGCGCAGCTTCGCATGCCGATTGGATTGACCGCACCGTTCCCGCGACGCTCGCCGACCCCGAAGCCAAAATCGAGGTATTCGACTTCGAGGGCAACGTCAGCCAATCCGTGTCGTTTGACGAGCTTCACGGCACGATACAAGCGGGCGATAAGGTCGGCACCATCGTGTTCAAGCAACGCAACCAGGTGGTCGCAGAACAAGACCTCGTCGCTGCCGAAACGGTCGAAGCGCCAAACGTGATCGACGTGGTGTCGATCTGGTGGCAGAGGCTCATCGGCGGTCCTGCGGTGGCAGACTCCGAAGTCTACAATGTCATGCCGATCATCAGCAATCACCGCACGATGGTCGAATAAACGACGCTTTACGAAAGAAGGAACCATGACGAACAAATGCCCCATATGCGGTGGCGAGCTTGCCGAAAGCACCCGCACTTGCCCGTCGTGCGGCTACCATGTCCTCGACTCGACCCAAAGCTTCACCCCGGTGAAAATGGCCGGATCCGATATCGGCGATCAAGGTGCTCCCGAAATCGAGATGAGCTATGACCTCAGGGTCGTGCGCGGTCCGCAAACAGGCATCGACATCAAGCTCGGCGAGGGAAAGCAGACCATGGGCCGCGACCCCCGTTGCGATATCTTCCTCAACGACACGACGGTTTCGCGCACACATGCCGAAATCGAAGTCGGCAAGGACGGATGCATATTGCGCGACATGAACTCGTTCAACGGCGTGTGGGTCAATGACAGGCTCGTGGAAACATGCCTGCTCAAATCAGGGGATATCATTCAAATCGGCGCGTTCTGCCTTTTGTACCGCGCCCGCTCGTAAATCATGCAAAACGAAACAGGGGTGTATGGCCCCTTGGAAAAGAGGGGGTATACATGGAATTGATGTCGGGCAACGAGGCAATAGCCCGCGGCGCCTGGGAAGCCGGCGCCACCATCGGCGTTGCCTATCCTGGAACGCCTTCAACCGAGACCATGGAGTCGTTTGCGACTTACGATGGCGTCTATGCCGAATGGTGCACGAACGAGAAAGTCGCCGTCGAAGTCGCCGTGGGTGCTTCCGCCGCCGGCGCGCGCGTGCTGGCCACGATGAAGCACGTCGGCGTGAACGTTGCGGCAGACCCGCTGCTCACTGCCTCATACACGGGCGTGAACGGCGGATTCGTGTTGCTTGCCGCAGACGATCCCGGCATGTACTCGTCCCAGAACGAGCAAGACTCGCATTTCTACGCGCTTGCCGCCCATATACCCATGCTCGATCCTGCTGACTCGGCCGAAGCGCTCATGTTCGCACGCGAGGCATTCACCCTTTCGGAGCGCTTCGATGTGCCGGTCATGATTCGATCGACCGTTCGCGTGTCGCACACGAAGACCCCCGTCGAAGTGGGCGATCGCATGCCTTACGAGCTAAAGCCATACGAGAAGGACCCTGCGAAGTGGGTCATGATGCCCGCGTTCGCAAAACCCCGTCGCAAGGTCCAAATCGTACGAGACGAGCAGCTGCGCGAATGGGTGGAGGAATGTCCCTACAACCGCATCGAAAAACGCGGAACGAAGGTCGGCGTCATTTGCGCCGGTGCCGCATATCAGCACGTCGTCGAGGCGCTGCCCGATGCTTCCGTCTTGAAGCTGGGCGTAACCTGGCCTTTGCCGCAGCGCATGGTCGAAAAGTTCGCCGCTTCAGTCGACGCGCTCTACGTCGTCGAGGAAGGTTCGGAGTACCTGACAGGCCAGGTGAAGTCACTTGGCGTGAAGGTGACCGCGTTTGAAAACCCGCTTCCCAAAGACGGCGAGCTGAGCCCCGGG
>CADAKR010000139.1 GCA_902788545.1 uncultured Coriobacteriaceae bacterium | reverse complement strand
AATAGCGGAACGACACTTTGCTCTTGCGGGCGATTGCCTCCTGCAGCATGTCGACGGCCACGAAGTCAGACCGGTCCTGTCTCTTGGGTCGCCCGTGCACGTGCACCTGCTTGTTGAGCGCCTTGCGCTCCTCGGTCGAAGCCAGCTGCCGCACAGACTTCACAAGTGCGTTCGAGGCGCCGTCGGAGAGGTACCTGCTCGACTGCACCGCGTCGACGAGCAGCATGATCTGCGAGAGCTCGAAATCCCGCTCGGCCAGAGCGTACTGCACGGGCTGCCGCTTGAGCTGCCGGATGTCCATGCCGAACTCACGCAGGGTCTCGATGTCGCGGTAGATTCCCTTGCGCTCGGCGTCGATGCCCTTGGCCGCCAGATGCTCGATGAGCTGCGGCATGGTGAGGCCATGCTCCGGGTCCGTCTCCGTTCTCAGTATGTCCATAAGGTACAGGACCTTGAGCTTCTGCGCGCTGCTCGATGCCATGGAAGCCCCTTCCCGTCGTCGATTCCAGTTGTACCGATGATAACCCACCTCGGCACGATTTCCGCAGTAAATAGCCCGTTCCCGTCGACCTCCTGTCATCACGCCCATGCAAGACCGAACCGCGAATCTTCGCCGAGAACCCCGTGGCACGCAAGGCGCAGAAAACTTTCCGAAGGCCTACCACCATCATGACTGGAAACTCAAGCCCTCCGGGTTTCCGCTTGCCTCCTTGCGTTCCTTGGGAACCCCGGCGCATCACGCGCCAACGGGCTCGCAAGGGGCGGGTCGAAAACATAAGGAGGTCATCATCATGGGAAACAGGGCAGTCATCACCACGCCGGAGCGCAAGGTTGGCTTGTACGTCCACTGGAATGGCGGGCGCGACACCATCGAGCCGCTGCTGCGCTACTGCGAGCTCAAGGGCTACCGCGACCCGGCCAAGGACGAGTACGGGTGGGCCCGGATGTGCCAGGTACTCGGCAACTTCTTCGGCGGCACCAACTGCGTCGGCATCGGGCCGTACACCAACGACGAACACATGGATCCTGGCGACAACGGCATCTACGTAATCGACGGCTGGAAGATCGTCGACCGCGTCGGCCTCTACGACGGCTTCGTCGAGCAGCAGGAGTATGACTTCGACGAGATGGTCCGCGGGTTCGACGCCGCGATGCCCGAGTGCGAGCGCCTTGGCGAGTTCCTGGACTCGGTCGAGGTGCCTGTCGGCGAGCTTCAGATCGGCGACAAGGTCTGGATGTTCTCGCACTACGACGAGTGGAAGGCCTATCCGGTCGTGGGCTTCGGCCAGCCGGAGCTCAACCGCATCTCGGTGTGGGTCGACCTGCCGGACGGCAGGAAGGACGTCACCTACCCCGACCTGCCATACGTCGCGTGGATGGACCACGACGGCGACTTCAGCTGGAACTCCAACAACTACGTCCACGGCCCCATGGCCCGCATCAAGCCGCGCAAGTAAATCTCAACTGAAGGCGCGGGTTCGGCTCTCCGGGCCCGCGCCGGAAAGGAAGCCGACATGGCCAGCAAGATGATCAATCCCGCCGAATGGGACCGAATCAAAGGCGAGTATGCCTTCGTCCGCAATGTCTCCGATTTCGAGATGCCCGACGAGTGCCGCGAGTACGACGACTGGCAGCGCGTCTACAAACAGGGTTGCGACTCCAAGTACGGCACCATCATGGTCTCTCACTCGATGCGCGCCTGGCGCGTTCCGACTTTCGACGAGTTTTACGGCGGAGCGGTGATCGACGAGGCGTCTATCGTTCGGAAAGGAACTCGTACGCCCATTGCGAGTCGATGAACCTGAGCCCCTTGTCTTCGGGCTCGCGCTCACGAACGAGCTCGGCAAGCGAGTCGTACATCTCGCGGTCGACGCTCGCCGAGACGGCGCCCTCGTCGCTTACGAACTCGAGCACCAGGCCCGAGTCTTCGTCCAGGCAAACGTAGTACGATCTCGCTCCAGCAGGAATCTGGTCGTTGTCGGCGTTCCTCGCAAGCACTATCAGCTTCATGAGCTCGACAGCCCTGTCGTCCAGCTCGTCTCGCAGGATGCTCGCCTTCTCGCGAAGGGAGTTAATATCGGTGACAAGCCGGTGCTTGTAGCCGGAACTGTAGCCGATCTCCTTTACGATGTCGTCGTCCATGAGCTTGTCGTATGTCTCGAAGGCCTTTTCGACCGATTCCTCCGTGTCGGAAACGAGCTGCACCATGACCCTATGCTCCATGTCGTGATACAAGCAGGCGTAATGGACCTGGTTCTTCTCGCCGCAATTCGGGCACTCGTACAAGAACAGGCTCCCGTCGATAAGCTTCTGCGCGGCTTCAGGGCTGACCACGTTGTTGACGCTGTCCCATATCACGAATCGTCCTGTGAACCCGCATCCGGGACAGGTGATGTCCACTTCTTGTTGGCGCGACATTTGCTCCTCACCCCAATCCTTTCTTTACGTTGTGCGTTTTCGTCCTGCGCGCTTTCTTAGCTCGCAGCTAATCCATCGGCCTTCCCAGGTATAGCCGCTCAAAGTCGCGCCGGTAGGGGCCCTTGATCCCCAGCTCGTCGACGTCGTTCAGGCCGCATATGCCGAAGCTTTCTAGGTACGCCTTCACCTCGTTCTCGTCCTCTAGGAAGCTTCCAAACGCCGCCATGTCGTACAGCTCACCGACGGCAATCGCCGCACCCATGCGGAAATAGTCGTTGTCGCTGTGCTCGCCCCTGTCACCGTTTCGCAGTACCATCGGGGACCTCTCCTTCTTCTGTTAGAAACGAACGCAATCTTCGGGCTCGCTCACTATCATGTCCGGCGTTATCTTCCAAACGCCGATGGTGTCGGCATCGCCTGCGAGAGCCCGAGCCGCCATGCCCGTCGGATCCTCCAAAATCTCCCAGCTGTCCTTATCACACGGGTACATGTACGAGGTGAACTCCTCATTGTCGACGACGCCTTCGTAGACGGGATTCTCGCGCGAACACGGCCAGTAGTAGCAGCGCCCCTTCGTCAGATGCGGTATGGCGTCATCGTCGAACTGCGATCCGACGTAGCGGACTACCGACCAGTCCTCCTTGACGTTCATCAGCTTCATCTTCGCGCTCAGTGATTCGATGGCCTCAGCAACATCGGGGTTGGATTCGCGGTACCTGCCGGCAAGAGTCGCCAGCAGCCCGAAGTATTCGGCGTAGCTTCCGAAGCCGTAGGGCATGATCTGAGAGACCCGATACCCGCGCTCATCCCTCTCGTCGCCCTCGCATTCGTTGACCATGCTGTCGATTTCGCTCAGCTCGGTCGGATACGAAAAGACCTCGCCTCCCGATGCCGTCAGGTCTGGCAGCAGGCCGTACCCCAAATGCTGCTTGGGAATGTAAGGGCCAGTTTTCATCTCGAACACCCTGTATTCATCCATGCGCATCTGCCTCCTCGCTTGGCCCCGAATTTTTTCGAAGCCGAATTGCTCGCGTTTCGGGCATTGTCGCATCCGACATAGGGCTAGGGAGTACCACATGCTGGACACCCGATCCCATTTACTTAACCCTTGCCATCGTCACCAAAGGGCGAAACCAAGTAGTCCTGATATGCAGGTTTAGACGATCAGCTCCAAAACAAGGACCGCTGTAACAAATGGCCGGCACGCTCAACTACTGGGAGTTCCGGCTCATGTTGCAAGATTGAAGGCAATGTAAGCACTTCGTATTGATTCGCAGCATGCGCTGATGCCTCTATCAGATTATGAATACGACATCGCTCCCGGCTACGTATTTCTGCACAACCGAATCATCGATATATCTCTCTATCGTGTCCCTATTGCTTTCGTCTGCAACCAGCTCTTGCCCTGAATCGGATGCAATAATCACTCGGCTGCCGTTTGGAATCATGGCCGCTAACTCGTCATCGAACATAGCTTCGCTTCCCCAGCCCTTGTCTTCGAATTTGATCGTTGCCTCGGCCACGTCGTCCCAGGTTTGGATGCTCTCGTCCAAGATTCTTGCAATCTCATTTTTCATGGCCTTTTGCCATTCGCTTGCCCTAACGCCGATTTCCCTTAGGTTTTTAAGAAGCAGAGCCTTGGTGTCTTCGCTGTCGCCATCGTTGTATATCGCAATTTCCACCTTCGATTCGTCGAAGTGGTCATCATCCAGCTCGCAAAGCCTTACAAGTTGGCCCAGCAGATCCTCCGCGGTGCGCACAGACGAGAGGTCCACGTCGGTGGCACTGTGCTCCTGGACGTTCCCGCCGACATCGTATACGCTCACGTCGTAGGGGCTGACGCCTCCCAATTCGTCAGGAATTATCTCGAGCCTCTCGCCATCGATGACGGCATACTCATCGCACTTCTCAACATACAGGCAATGGTCGCCCACCTTGATCTCGCTCATGTCCTTGTCGCCCCAGTCGTCCTCGAACGAGCAGGAAAGCTCTCTGCCATCTCTGAACTTCATGTTGAACGATACGCAGAATGCGCTGCTGCTCGAATTTGTCACGAAATCGGTCCTGATTTTCATTTCGCCTCCATCTGTACGACTCGGTCGTCTCTGTTGCATAAAACTATTCCCGGCACGAGCGGGCAGCCGCCCATTTTCGCATATACGCTGCGC
>CADAKR010000138.1 GCA_902788545.1 uncultured Coriobacteriaceae bacterium | reverse complement strand
GCTCATTCAACCATGAATCTTGGAAGCGCGTTCAACAAGGCTCTTATACATCGCGGTATGCCGAATCATGCTTCTCACTGTGTCTCACGGCGAAGCTTTGCGCATTCCAGTCCAAGATCGTTTGAAAACAGTCGATTACTCGAGTGAGATTACCTTATCACTTAAAACGTGCCCTTAAAACGGCTCTCAGTGGATATAAGCCTCTGACCTGCGGATATGTAGCGTTTAGGGGTATTCATAGTGGTTTTCTTCGTTGACAAGGTCATCTATCGAGCCGAGAATCCAATTCAGTACACAATTTTGAACTGTAGGAGGAAGCAATGAAGCTTGCCATCCCAAGCGAGACTGCAGACGGACTCACTTCAACGCGCAGTGGCCACTTCGGCCATACGCCATACTTCACGATCGTCGAATACGACAACGACATGAACATCATTTCTGTTGAGTCGGTCAAGAACGTCGACCACGATCAATTCGGATGCGGCGGAGTCATCGAATATGTTCTCGGACTCGGTGTCGACGGGATCCTCACGGTCGGCATGGGACGCCCGCCGCTGATGCGGTTCACCGAAAACGGAGTTATCGTGTATTCCGAAGTCCAGACGCCTAACGTCGGCGATGTTGCCAAGCTGTTCGCTGAAGGCAAAGTCGACCGCATGTCGCCGGAAGCCGCCTGCAACCACCATTAAGATCTCAACGCTTAGAACAGGTCCGAACATTCGAATCTAAAATACGAACGTATGTGCTCATTGGTTTTTGCGAATAGCGAAAGCCATTGCATTCGTCTATCGGGATAACGAAAATCGAGATCCTTGAAGATCCTGTAAATGGAAACGTCTTCGCTTAGGCGCTATGCGCTATAACCCGTCTGAAGCAACCTTTGGGACTCTTCATAGGTGACCCAGCCAGCAGGCAGCTCGACCGATTCGTGCTCGTGGCATGCCGTGCACACCACCGTTGAAGCACGGTGCCCCTTGTGGCAGTCGGTGCATTCCAGCGAGAGCGCTTCATGGTGTCGCTCGTGCGGGTTGAACGCGCGGCTCGATGTGGAATCGGCGAGCTTGTCGTAGCTCAGTCGCCCGTCATCGCCAACCAGGTACACATGGCATGTCTGGTTAGCGCAGAAACTTTCTGCCGACTTGCCATCCCATGTCTGCAATGCCGATGCCGATCGCTCGTTGCGTGGCATAGGGTAATTGCCGCTCACGAAGTGCATGCCGTCGTGCGCGAGCTCCATCATGTTGGGCACGTGGCAGTCGACGCAGACGATCTCGGGCTTTGCGGTTGCCTTGGTCTTGCGGTGCAAGACCGCCATCATGGCGTTCGTGTTCGAAACCTCGTTGCCGTACTTGTCCACGCCGGATTTGCCTTGCTCCTGCATGTAGTTATCAACGTAAGTGCTTTCGATATGGCACATTGTCGAGCAGAAGCTTGGTGACTCGTGCCATACCATCATACCGGCGCCGACGGCAACTAACACGACGACCACGATGCCGACAATCGCCCATTTCTTCTTGCTCTTCTTGGGAGCAGGTTCTCTGCCCTCCCCTTTCGCGGCCTCGACCGCGGCTTCGTTCAGTTTTTCATCGCTCATGCGTCGCTCCTTTCATGTTTTAAAGGAACGGTTAGCTGATGACCGAGGACAAGCCGAGCAGTTCATCGGCCTCATCGAGGCATTCGTTGCCCTTGTCGAGGCAGTAGCGGAAGTACGTCGGGTTGTGGGCGCCCTCGCTGTTCTCGGCGGCCGCAAGGTTCCAGTAGTAGCACGAAGCGCGCTGCAGCCACTGCAGGCGGGCGAGCTTCATGGCATCGATGCCGTTTTGGTTGGCGAACGCCTCGTCGAGCTTCAGCACCTTGTCGCCGTTGTCGCCAGCCTGCTCGGTGGCGACCTTGGACTCGAGGTTCTGGATGTACTTGGCGCAGCGCTCACCAAGTTTCGTGGTGGCAGGGTCGATTTCGTTTTGCCAGGCCTTCACCTCGGCGACAATGTCCTTGTGGCACGTACTGCAGTCGCGGTCGATGAGCTCCTTGTTGTCGAGCGGGCTGATCCACTCGTGGCTGGCGTAGACGGTGCCATCAGATGCCTTCGTGGTGGCCATGTGGCAATCGTTGCAATCGTAGCCGAGGTTCTGCATGTGCGAGCCCTGATGCAGGATCACGTTGTCGCCGCCGTAGACGAACTCGTACTCGGCGTGGCGGATGGCAAGCATTTTCGCGCCTGTGGATGCATACGTCCAGTCGGTGAAATCGTGGTCGTCGTACCACTTCAGGGCCTTTTCGGGGACCATGTCTGCACGACCGTTGTCATACGGGCTCGTGGGAATGGACGTGCCGGGAGCCATGGAGTAATCGCAGTGGCACTGCCCGCAGACCTCGCCGTTGATGGTGTTGCCGGCGTCAGCGCCCATCGCGCGAACCCACTCAGCGCGGTCGACTTCGAGATACACCTTGCCATCGGCCATCGGAGTGTTGCCATGGCAGCTGGCGCAGCTGATGTTCTCGTCAAGCTGACCTATGACGTCGTTGAACGCAAGCTTGTGAACGTCTTCGCCTTCCATGTCGACCAAACCGGAATATTGCGGTGACTTGCAGGTGATGCAGGCGGCCTTGGTCTTGGAGCCATCGGCAACACGGCCGTTGTGCGCAACCGTCCACAGCGAGTAGACATGGCTTGCCGGCTCGGTGTAGTACTTGGCGTAACCGTAGCCCTTGCCGAGGATCTTGATCTCGGGATTCGTTTCGAGATAATCCATCTTGCCCGCGTCGACGTATTTGTAGCCCTCGGGAAGCGATGATGTGACGTCCTCGGTCTTCGAGGCGTATCCCTCGGCGCAGTACGAACCACCGTTGTAGTCGGCAGAAGGCGGCGTATTTGTGGCATTGGCCAGATACGATTCGTATTCGTGCGGGTAGGCATCGGCCCATTGCGTCGCCTTCACGACGCCGAACTTATCGGGCGTCGGGGTGACGGAAGCTTCCTTCACGTTGGGAGTAGGATTGCCCACGACGGTCGTATTGGCCTTCGGGGCGCATGCGGCAATTCCGACAATCACCGCCACCACAACCAAGGAGCACACGGTAATCCGGAGTTTCTTGCTCTTCATGGCAGGCCTTTCCCACGTAATGACACCACAATAATGATACATTCTGGTAGGTTTAAAATCTGTTGTAACCACAACAGACAGCGCAATTATCGCAGCTAGGATTGTTGTTGTAATCACAACAAACGAAAGCGAGGATGCAGCACGTGGACCGTTTGGAATTCCTAGCCGGAACAAAGCTGTTTGCTGGAACGGCTCCCGACGAAATCAAGTCGATGCTCCAATGCCTCGGCGCGCGCGAACGCCGTTTCAAAGAAGGTGCGCGCATTCACCGGATGGGAGACGCGATCAAGACGGTCGGGCTTGTCCTTGATGGATGCGTGCGAATCGAGAACGTCGATGCATGGGGTAACGTGAACGTTTTGGGGACGATGGGGATTGGCGACATGTTCGGCGCCGCATATGCCGCTGCGCCCGATGAGCCCCTCTTGGTTGACGTGGTTGCGGCAAAAGATAGCAGGGTGTTGTTCGTCAAGCTGTCGAAGGTGCTGACTACATGCCCTCGTTCGTGCCCCCATCACGCCAGGATCAGCGCCAACGTGACCGCCATCATCGCCCGTAGGAACATCGAGCTTTCGCGGCGCATTTTTCATGTGGCCCCCAAGACGATTCGGGGAAAGGTGCTCGCCTACCTGTCAGACGAAGCGGAACGCGCAGGAAGCCGCGAGTTCGACATACCCTTCAACCGGCAACGTCTCGCTGACTATCTGGGCGTCGACCGCAGCGCCCTTTCCGCCGAGCTTTCTCGCATGCAGAAAGCGGGGCTCATCGAAACGCACCGGAACCACTTCGTGCTGAAATAGCCCATAACAAGCGCAAGGAGCCAAAAGGGGAGTATCCCCTTTTGGCTCCCCTTTTGGTTCCTTGCGGGTGCCAGGGCCCAGGTTAGCTGCTGGTTCCCTCGCGTTTGGCAAGCGCTTCTTCCAAAACCGCCATCTGCGCCTCGGTCTTTTTCAGGCCGCGCACGACGAAAATGACGTACACGAGCAGGGCAAGCCAGACGATAGCGTAAGCGGCGATGATGAACGGCGCCGAAGGGAGGACGGTGCTGTAGATGTCGGAAAGAATCGGGTTCATTGCTCGCTCCTAGTCTTCCAGTTGGTCTTTGAGGACTTGCAGTCTCTCGTCAAGGCGCGCTTGGCGGAACCGCAGGCGATACAGCCCAAACGCGACAAGCATCATGCCGGCCATGACAACCATGACGGTCATGGCCATATCGGGTGCCATTCCACCCTCGCGCGTGATGACAGGATGCACGCTTGAGGGGATGAGGCGCGTGATCATGAAGCATATAGGCACGTCGATGAGCGCTATGATGTTCAACACGGCTGCGTACGTGGCGCGCTTCTCTGGCTCGTCAACGGCATTGCGAAGCACGAAATACGCGATGATTATGAGCATAAGGATAAGGTAGGTGGTCAGCCGCGGTTCCCACGTCCACCACACGCCCCATTCGAAGCGGGTCCACAAATCGCCTGTCACCATCGTGAAGATGACGAACAGAAGCGATATCTCCATCGCCACACGGGAACACGTGTC
>CADAKR010000137.1 GCA_902788545.1 uncultured Coriobacteriaceae bacterium | reverse complement strand
GCCGCCAGCGCACACATCACCGCAACAGCCATCATCGTTACCAGAATCTTCTTCATCGGTTGTTCCTCCCTTTCAAACCCGGTGTCACCATCCGTTTAAACCATCAGCTGCCGAGCGTGGCCTTGCGGGCCTCGTCGGCAAACGCCGACAAGTCGGGGCCGTAATCGAGGCCGTACACCTTCCAGACATTGCCCTCGGCGACCATGAACGTCATGGAATCGAACATGAACGACGTTCGCGAGCCGTCGGCGAACTCGAAGCCGAAGCTCGTGTAGTCGTCGGAGCGCACCTCGCCCGCATCTTCGGTCGCATGCGCGGCGGCCAACGCGTTGAACAGCGCCACTACGGCGGCCTCATCGTCGTACCAGATGGGATCTCCCCCGCCTTCGCTCTGGTAGCAGGCGTATGCGCGCACGGGCAACTCGCCTTGCACGCGCCGGCCGAACGCCACGTACTCGTTGCCCATCGTGGGAAAGAGGCTGCCCCATTCGCTTTCCGGCAAGACGCCATCGGCCGTTGACGCCGCAGACGAGGACGATGGCGCCGCACTTGAAGGTGCGTTTGCGGACGCCGAGCCGGAAGCCGCCGATGACGCCCCCGATGATCCTTGCGACGAAGCAGGCGCCGCGCCCGAAGGGGAACTCGGGGAGGCGCCGCATGCCACCAGCGTGACGATTGCGGCAATCGCAAACAGCGCAATGAGGGTTTTTTTCACAAGTCTCCCCTTTCCCGGAACCGACGCTTGCGCGTTTCCCCTTCATGCAATGGAATGCCGTTGCATGAAGGCCCTTTTTTCAAAAACACGGCACCCGTTGTCGAAAATCGGCTCCATGCAATGGCGATGTGACCGTTCTCATTCTCGCGACCCGGGAAAACACCGGTCACCACGTTGCATCAAGACAATAATTGGCAACACATTCGTTGCACGGAGACCGTTTTTCGCCTGGAGAGCTCGGCTGTGAGAGCCCGGCTGCGATAAAAAACGGCTCCATGTGATGCGGGGGCCAGGCGCGCTGCCCCATTCGGCCCCGTCTCGTTTGGCCTCGCCTCACCCGTCCCGTCCTAGTAGCTCTTCGAAAGCTCGGTGAAGCCCGCGGGCACGTCGGACGTGGACGAGCCCACGAAGAACTCGTCGCCCGACTGGGCCACCACGTCATTGTACATCGAGGTCTTCACCGTGCCGCCGTCGAGCGTGGTGTAGGAATCGACCTCGTTGATGTAGTCGTCCCACATGCCTATGACCTTCTCGTTCGTCGACTCGGCCGTCGCGCTCTCGTAACCGCTCGACGAATAGCCGCTCGCACCCGAGCTGGCGGCCGCCTTCGCGTCCATCGCCGCCTTCGCGATGCAGCCCGAGATGTACTCCACGGCGGCGTAGTACTCGGTCGTGAAGTACGAGTTCGCCACGATCGTCTCGTAGATGTCGTGGTACTGCGCGAACGCGTCGGCACTCGCCGCCGTGTACACGATGGAGTACGGGATGCGCCAGTGCAGGTACTGCTCGGTGAGGGCGGGGCCGCTGATGGTCTGCGTGAGCGCCACGTTCACGACCGACGTCTCGATTTGCTGGCTGCCCACCTGGTACTGGCGCCTGCACATGGAATAGGCGGCCGGCTCGGCGACAGACGTGATGCCGCCTATGGCCCCGCCGCCCGTCACCCGCTCGCCCGCCGCGTTGGCCTGCGCCACGAGCGCATCGAGGTACTGGGCGAGCAACGCCAGCGTGGCTGAATCGTCGGGCAGCTCGCGCACGAGCGTGGCCGCGCCGCCATACGCGCTGTTGATGTAGGCATCGGTGAACGCGCCGGCGTCGAGGTAGTTCATATATGTCGTGTACGCGCCGAAGTCCTGCCCTTCGGCGCCCGTGGGGCCCTGGGTGTATGACTGACACGAGTCGATCGTAATGCTGGCCAGGCCGTCGGGGCTCGTGATGGCCACTTCCTCCATGCCCGGCACGTCGGCGCTCACGACCGTCCAGTCGCTGTACAGGGTCGCTTCCCAGTCGTTAGGGAGGAACACGCTGAACGCGGGCACGCCGATGTCGCGGTCGACGATGTCGTAGCGGCCGTAATACGTGCCCTCGATGTGCGGCTCGGCTGTTTGCGCGGCTTCGGACGATGCAGCCGGCGCCGTTTCCGATGCACCGCCCGCCCCGCCGGCGGCCTGCGACGACGCGGCAGGCTGGGCGCACCCCGCGAGCACCGCCGCCAGCACGACGGCCATGCACAACGCCGACAGCGCGATCGTCAGTTTCTTCATGATGCTCCCTTTCCCCGGTTCCATGAGGCAGATGACGCGACTGAGGCGCACAGGACGCCATGAAGGCTCCCCTACGCTGCGGCAGCCTTCAGGGCCGCCCAGCACTCGTCAATCGTGTGCGCGTCGTAAAGCCCGTCCGGCACGAAGAGGAACGCGCTCGCGATGCCGTTCGCCTCGGTGGCCACGTAGTCGGCCGTGTACACGAGCACGTCGCCCGACAACTTGTCGCCGTCGTAGCGAATTTCCAGCAGGAAGCGGTCATTCGCGCCGTTTTGCACGAGCGCCCAGGTCTCGGTGCCGTATGCCGCGTTGTCGATTGCGCATTGCTCCACGACGTCGACCTGTTGGTCGGCGAGTATCTCGTCAGCGCCGCTGTACGCCGCCTTGCTGTTCGACACCGTCCACATCACGGGCGTGCCTGCGGCTCCCGCTGCAAACGCGTCCACCTCGTCGAGGGTGAAGTTGAAGGCGTCGAGGCCCTTGGCGGCGTCGTAGTCCACCTGCGTGAGGGCGCGCGAGGGCATAACGCTCGAGCCGGTCTTCTTCCATAGGCAGCTGGCGTCGTTCCACTCGTAGCCCGCGTCTTCCGCAGCCTGCGCGAGCGCCTTGCCGTCGAGCTCGACGAGCGCCTTGACGGTCAGGTACCCGTGCGCGTCGGTGTAATCAGATGCAGCTGCGCCCGATGCGCCCGCAGCCCCGGCCGAAGCCGACCCGGACGCCGATGCGCCGCCCGACCCGCTTGCCGGCGCCGTGCTGCCCGACGACGAGCCGCCGCAGCCGACGAGCGAGAGCGCCAATGCGCACGCGCAACACACAACCGCGATTGCAATCCCCTTGTTCTTCATGGCCTTCCCTTCCTGAGA
The DNA here is from genome assembly GCA_902788545.1 of uncultured Coriobacteriaceae bacterium. Classification (GTDB taxonomy): domain Bacteria; phylum Actinomycetota; class Coriobacteriia; order Coriobacteriales; family Eggerthellaceae; genus UBA9715. The sequence continues at coordinate 1,575 of CADAKR010000137.1, read as the reverse complement.
AACCTAATAACCCAGTTTGATTTTGCGCGTTAGCACACGCCAAGGAGAGTCCAGTATCGTGGTAAAAGGGGGTCTAGGTTTCACATAACCGCAGGTCAAATGCTCTACGTAAACCTAAAGGACTCTGTGAGGCCGAAACGCCGCCATTGCAAGCAAGCCGCGGGGGCACGCCCCGGGCGCCCCTCCGATCCACCGCGAAAACCCACGCCCCGAACATGGGTTTCGGAACATGGCCCCTATCCTCAGGAACGCGGTGGCGACGCGTCCTCGGCGAGCTTTTGGATCATCTGCTCGCGGCTTTCGAAGCCCGTCTTCTTCAGGACGTTCGTGATGTGGAACTTGACGGTGGACTTCGATACCACGAGATCGTCGGCCATCTGCGCCACAGTGAGCCCGCGCAGGGCCAGCGCCAACACCTCCTGTTCGCGCGCGGTCAGCCCGTAGCGCCGCGCGATGCCGTCGGGGCTCAAGCGCGCGTCCTCGCCCGGCATCGTGATGACAGGCGTCGCGTTCGCAAGCGCATGCGCCACGGGGGCCGCATCGCGCATGAGCAGCGTGCCGGCGCCCGCGAACAGCGCGAGGCACGCAGTCGAGGCTATGAACAGCACGTCGTTGCCCGCACCTTGCGCCAGCGCGTCGGCAAGCGCCCCCACGGCCGCACCGGCCAGGATGGGCGCGAAGCAGAATGCGCCCGCAAACGCGGGGCGCGGCAGGTACACGCTGATGTCGACGACAAGGCACACGCATGCGCAGGGGAACCCAATGAGGCAGAAATACGAGCAGAGCGTGCAAAGCGCCGCCGACGCCGAGCCCGCCGGCGCGAGCAAGCCCGCGCTGCCCACGAACGCGCAGAGCGTGCAGAAAACGAGCAGGGGACGGCGCCCGGCAAGATCGCACGCGAACCCCGCGACGACCCACATCGGCAACTCGACGTAGCGGATGAAGCCGCTCGGCGTTATCGACTCCACGGCAACCGGGTAGGCGACCACATCCTTGAGCGATACCGCAACGTACATGAGCACGAAGCACGCGATGGCCAGCAAGCCCAGGCGCGCCATGAGGGCCGGCGTTGCTGCAGGCTCGTCGGCCACGGCTTGGACGCGCGCGTTGAACACCCGACCCTTCGCCAACGCCGCCCCTGCGGCGACCAGCGCGCAGAGAGCCGCCATCGCGAAGTTCGCGTCACCCGCCACGCGAAGGGCGGGAAGCTCGGCTAAGTCGCACGTGGTGTTCACGAGGCCCGCGCAGAAGAACACGGCCGCAAACGCCCGCCCGCGCCAGCTGCGCGAGAGCGCGCGCAGCCCACTTGCAAACGAGGCGAGAAACGCGCATGCGGCGAAAAAGCCCGCCAGCGCCCCGCACCCCGCGCGGGCGAACGGCGCCGGAAGCACGAGGCACGCGAGCGCGAAGAAGGCAGCCCCGAGCGCGCCCGCAACCACGATGCGCTTGTTGTCGAGCCGCGCCCCCGCCCCATTCCCCGGCTTGCCCGAAGCACGCCGCAGGAAATCGAGCAGCACGCCGCACGCGACGAACCCGATGCCGCATCCGGCGAGGTAACGGTCAAGAAGGCAGGAA
>CADAKR010000136.1 GCA_902788545.1 uncultured Coriobacteriaceae bacterium | reverse complement strand
CGCTTGCTGTGGTCGAGCTCGTATTACGATTACATGATCGTCGACGAAAAGCGCTACGACAATCTGACCACCGATGGCAGCAACTCCACGTTCGTCATCCCCATCGTCAAGATGGACGACGAGTTCACCGTCATCGCCGACACCACGGCGATGGGCGATCCGGTGGAAGTCGAGTACCATCTCACGTTTTACTCGACCACGGTCGACGACAAAGACGCCATTCCCCAAGAAGCCGCCATCAAGGTGCTTTGGATCGCGTTGGCCATCATCGTGATCGGCGGCATTTTGAATCACGTGTTGAAGAAACGGAAGAAGCGATAATGCAAGATTTGAATCGCAACGAGCTGGTTTGCATGATTGGGACCGATCACGGGTTAGCCCCGGCCGAGGTGCGCTCGGCGTTTTCGTTGCCCGCTGACGTGCGCGAAGACGTGTTGGCGCTTGCGCGGGCGAAGTTAGGCGCCACGGGCGTGGTGCTTTTGGCCACGTGCAATCGCACCGAGCTGTGGGCGAGCTTCGATGGCGTTGCGGCCCCTGTCCGCTCCCTCGATGAGCATGGCGCGCCGAAGTCCGACGACCCCCTGTTGCGTGTCATATGCGAGATGCACATGGTCGACCCCGCGCAAAACGCACGGTATTTCGCCACCCGATCGGGCGAGGACGCGGTTGGTTACCTGTTTCAAGTGGCGTGTGGCCTGCGTTCCGCCATCATGGCGGAAGACCAGATCGTTTCCCAGGTGAAGCAAGCCATCGCCTATTCCCGCGAAATCGGCGTGGCAGACGGCGTCCTGGAAGTCTTGTTCCGTCAGGCGGTCACGGCAGCCAAGCAGGTGAAGAGCGGCGTTCGATTCACACGGGCGTACGCCACGGCGGTCGACCAGGCGGTGGCGCTGCTTGAAGAGGGCGGCATGGACCTGCGCGATGCGACGTGCATGGTCATCGGCAATGGCGAGTATGGGCGTCTGGCTGCCTCGACGCTGGTCGAGTGCGGGGCGGAGGTGTTCGTCACGGTGCGTCAGTACACGCATGGCGCCGTCACCGTGCCCCGCGGCTGCGAGAGCGTGCCGTATGCACAGCGCTACGAGCATCTCGATCGTTGCGCGGTCGTGATGAGCGCCACGACGAGCCCCCATTACACGCTCGAGCGTGACAAGCTCGTTGCGGCATGCGGCGCCCTTGAGGGGCTCACGCTCGTCGATTTGGCGATACCACACGACATCGACCCCGAAATCGCCAGCCTGCCCGGCTGCGCGCTCTACGACATCGACAGCTTCGCGACGCAAATCGGCTCGGAGAACGCCCAGGCCATTGAGGCGGCGCAGCGCCTGCTCGCAACGGGCGAGCGCGAGTTCTGGGATTGGATCGACCGTCGCGAGGTCATGGCGCATGCCAAGCCGCCCATGGGATCGCTGTTCCCGCTGTTCGTCGACCTGAGCGAGAAGCGGGCCGTGTTCGTCGGCGGCGGCACCATCGCCTTGCGCCGCGTGCGCACCCTTTTGCCGTTTGCGGGCGAGATCGTGGTGTATGCGCCTGAGTTCACGCCCGAATTGGAGCGTTTCGCCGACGACGGGGCGATCAGCCTCGTGTACAAGGAGTACGACCCGTCGGTGCTCGATGGCGCCGACATCGCGTTCATCTGCACGAACAGTAACGAGGTGAACGACGAGGTGTGGGCCGAGTGCAAGCGGCGCAACATCTTGGTGAACGTATGCAGCGACCGGTTCAAGTGCGATTTCTATTTCCCGGGCGTCGTGCAGAGCGAGGGCATGGTCGTCGGCGTCAGCGCCGGCGGCAAAGACCATCGTCGCGTGAGGCAGTTGAGCGCCCGCATCCGGAGGCTCCTGGAAGAAGAGGATCTGTAACCTGGTGATGGAATGCGGCAGCGGCGCTTGATGCCTGGCGCATTCGAAGAGGAGAAGCAGCGTGAAGATAACCATTGGCAGTCGTGACAGCAAGCTGGCCGTGGTGCAGGCCGAGATGGTCATCGCGTTTCTGCGCGGGGCGCATCCCGGAAGCGATGTTCAGCTGGCCACGTTCAAGACGACGGGCGACAAGATACTCGACCGCAGGCTCGACCAAATCGGCGGCAAGGGGTTGTTCGTCAAGGAGCTCGATGCGGCGCTGCGTGCGCGCGAGTGCGACTATACCGTGCACAGCTGCAAGGACCTTCCCATGGAAGTGCCCGACGATTTGCCGCTCGTGTGCTTTTCGGCGCGCGAGGATGCGCGTGACGTGTTCGTGTTCCCGCAGGGGGCGACCGAGCCCGATTGGACGAAGCCGATCGGCACCTCGTCGAGGCGGCGCGAGTTGCAATTGCGGGTGCTGTTTCCCGAAGCTACGTTCGCCAGCGTGCGCGGCAATTTGCAGACGCGACTGCGCAAGCTCGACGAGGGCGGCTACGGCGCGCTCGTGTTGGCGGCAGCGGGTTTGAAGCGCATGGGGCTCGCCGACCGCATCGGGCGCTACCTGTCGGTCGACGAGGTGATTCCCTCGGCAGGGCAGGGTGTGCTTGCCGTGCAAGGGCGCATTGATGCCGAGCCAGCGTTGTTCGACGGTTTCGCCGATGGTGACACGGCCGTGTGCGTGCAAGCCGAGCGCGCGTTCGTCGCACGGCTCGACGGAGGCTGCTCATCGCCGATTGCCGCGCATGCGCAGCTGGTCGACGGCATGGTGGCGCTTGCGGGTTTGTACTATGACGAGGAAACGCAGCAAGCCCGCCGGGGCCGCGCGCAAGGAACGATGGAAGACGCCGTTGCCATGGCGCGCGATCTGGCCGACCGCCTCCGCGCGGGCGAAGGGGAAACGCTGTGAGAGCGAAGTGGTTTTTCGGGGGCAGGAGGGAAGGGCCCGAAAAACCAGTTTGAAAGGATGCGAACATGAGCGAGACAATGGGCAAAGTGTGGCTGGTCGGAGCCGGTCCTGGTGATGCGGGGCTGTTCACGCGCAAGGGCTACGATGTTTTGCAGCAGGCCGACGTGGTCGTGTACGACGCGCTCGTGGGCGATGGCGTGCTTTCATGCGTTCCGCGCGAAGCTCGCACGATCGACGTGGGCAAGCGCGCGGCGAACCATACCATGCGGCAAGAGCAGATCAGCCAGGTGCTGCTCGACGAGGCGCTTGCCGGCAACAAGGTCGTGCGCTTGAAGGGCGGCGACCCGTTCATGTTCGGCCGCGGCGGGGAAGAGCTCGAGCTTTTGTCCGAACACGGCGTGCCCTACGAAGTGGTGCCCGGCATCACTTCGGCCATCGCCGTTCCCGCCTACAACGGCATTCCCGTCACGCACCGCGATTTCACGTCGTCGCTGCACATCATCACCGGCCATAAGCGCGCCGGCGCCGATTACGACATCGATTTCGAGGCGCTCGTGCGCACGAAGGGCACGCTCGTGTTCCTCATGGGCGCACGCTCGCTGCCCGACATCATGGCGGGCCTGATGGACGCGGGCATGAGCGCCGAGGTGCCTGCTGCCGTGCTGCAGGAGGGCACGACGGCGGGGCAGCGTCGGGTTGTCGCCACGGTCGGTACGCTGGCCGATGAAGCCGCCAAGGCGCAAATCGCGGCTCCGGCCATCATCATCGTCGGTGGCGTTGCCGCGCTGGCCGACCAGTTCGGCTGGTACGAGAAGCTGCCGCTTGCCGGCTGCAAGGTCGTGGTCACGCGCCCGGCCGAGCTCGTGTCCACGATGTCGGATCGCCTGCGCGCGCTGGGTGCCGAAGTCCTCGAGATGCCGGCTATCGCGACCGTGTCCATCGAGGGCAACGAGGCGCTCCAGCAGGCATTCGACGACATCTCGCTGTATGACTGGCTTGTGTTCACGAGCCCCTCGGGCGTGCGCATCTTCTTCGACGCGATGATCACAGCCGGCATCGACTTCCGCAGCATCGTGGGCGGGATTGCGGCACTCGGCCAGGGCACGGCGGCCGAGCTGCGCAAGCGGGGCTTCATCGCCGATGTCGTTCCCGAGGAGGCGACGGGCGAAGCGCTGGGAGCGCTGCTTGCCGAAGTGGCGGAACCGGGTGACAAGGTCCTCATCCCACGGGCCCGCATCGGCAACAAGGCGCTGGTGGAGGCGTTGTCCGCGTGCGAGGTCGACGACGTGCCGACCTACGACACCGTATCGCTTGCAGGCGGCCTCGTCGACATTGCCAGCCAGTTCGATCAGGGCCGCATCTTCTGCGTCGCCTTCACGAGCTCGTCGGGCGTGCGCGCTTTTGCCGAGGCGAACCCCGGCCTCGACTTCTCGAAGGTTCAGGCCGCCTGCATCGGCGAGAAGACGCGCGCGACTGCCGAATCGTTGGGAATGCCCGCGTGGATGGCCGACGAGGCGACGATGGATAGCCTCACCGCCCTCATCGTGCGCCAGTTCGCCGGCAGCGGGAAATAGCGCGCGTTTGCAAGGGCAAGCCTAATCCCAGGGATGCGAAGTGAGGTGCCAGCCGCCGCAGTACTCGCAGCGGTAGGCTTTCAGGCCTGTCGTGCCGTGCTCGGCGCATGAGACGATGGCCAGCTGCGCTTCGCCCTTCGTGTCGTAGCGGTTCTTCGACTCGCATGATTTCCGGCGAAACGCCGCTTCCTTGTCCGCGGAAAGGCGCTCTTCGCGGCGATGCTCGGACGCGAACAGGTCATCCAAGCCGCCCAGTTGCGACTTGAACTGCTGCACGCGTTTCGCGTTTGCCGATGGTTTCCTGCTGCCCATAGGCCGATTCTATCGCATTG
>CADAKR010000135.1 GCA_902788545.1 uncultured Coriobacteriaceae bacterium | reverse complement strand
GACGAGCCGCGAAATCATCCCCGTGAAGGCCGATGCCACGCAGTTGCCGTTTGCCCGTGGGTTCTTCGACGCCGTCGTGTGCGTCGATTCCTACAACTACTACGGGCGCGATCCGGAGTTTCTGGGCACGTGCCTTCTGCCCTTCGTGAAGGACGGGGGCATGATCTACCTGGCGATTCCCGGCATGGTGCACGATTGCCATGACGACCCACCCGCATGCTTGCTCGCGTCGTGGACGGCAGAGCAGCTCGACTACATTCACGACATTGCCTATTGGCGCGACATGCTCTCGCGCACGCCTGGCGCTAAGATCGTCGAGATGCGCGAGATGGCATGCACGAACGAGGCGTGGGCCGATTGGATCGAGTGCGACAACGACTACGCGCGGGGCGACCGCGCGGCCGTCGAAGCCGGCGCGCTCGACTACTTGAACACGATAGCCGTGACGTTGCGCAAAGCCTAGTGCGGCTTGGGGCGGGGAGGCTTTATGCGCCACGGGGCCTCCCCGCAACAGCCATGACGATTTAAGGCGCCTTGTCTCCGACGCGCAAGGCGACCGGAGCCGCGCCCTCCATCGCGTCTGCGAGGTTGCAAAGCCTTAGAACTTGTTGATGTCGGTCAGGTCGAACTTCGGAATGCGACGCAGGGAAATCCAGCCCATGATAATCGACAGGATGGCGGCGCCGAGAATGCCTATGAGGACGGCCCACCCGTCGACGCTCTTCACGAATACGGCCGTGGACGGCTCGATTGCCATCACGGTGATGGAGCCCATGATACAGCCCAAAAGAACGCCCGCGATTATGCCCAATATGGTAAGGACGATGTTGTCATAGGATATGTAGTGCTTGGCGTCTTTCACGCTGAAGCCGTTGATCATGAGCACGATGAGATCGCGCTTCTTCTCCTCGATGAACATGACGTTGAGGTTCAGCAACACGACGACGGCCATCAGCGCCGCGAGCGCCAGGTAAATGGCGACGACCGCGCTCGACACTGCCGAGAAGGTTTCGAAGTTGAGGTGCTGGTACGTCTTGTCGTCGGTAATCGAGTAGAAGCCGTCGACCTTGGTCAGATCGCCTTCGAGGTCCTCCACCGCCACGCCGCCCGTGTCGGCGAGCACCACGTTGGGAACGGCCTCGCCGAACTCGCGCTCGTAACTATCGCGGCCCATGACCATCTCGTGGTACGTCAGCCAGAACCCGTAGAACCCGAGGATCTTCACCTCGTGACTGGTCCCATCGGTTCCATTCAGTGTGATGACATCGCCCGGCTTTGCACCGAAGTGCTCCGCATACGCTTGGGAGACCCAGGCGCCATCTTGCGAAAGGTCGACTGCGCCGTCGGTAGTTGGCGGGATGTGATACACCTGCGAGAAGGCGCTTTCGTCCATGGGCACGACGACCTGCACGGTGGACATGCCGCCTTCGGCAGTCGGCTCGATGAGCCCGTAGGTCCTGCGCATAACCTGCGCCGTCGTGGAGCCCTTGTCCTGAAGCAGCGATTCCACCTTGTCGATGCTGTCCTCGGGATCGCTGTACACGAAGGCGATGTCGTTGAAGTTGTACACCTCGCTGTAGTGCTTGTCGTAGCTCTTCAGCACGTCGTTGTTCAGCGTGATGGCCGTCACGATGAGAGCCGTCGCCCCGGCCACGCCCACGATGGTGCTCAGCACGCGCCGCTTGTCGTTCACGCAGTTGTTCACGATGGTCTGGACGAGCAACGGCAGCCTGTCCCAGACCTTCCATTTCTCGTAGAAGCGGACTTTGCCTGCCGGCGGCTTCGGGCCCTTCAGAAGCTCGACCGCATGCTCTTTCAAAATGCTGCGGCAGGCGAGGTACGTGGCAGCCAGCACAAGCGCCAGCTCGAGGGCGGTCACGGCGAGGAACAGCACCCAGCCGAAGTAGCCGGGGTACATGCCGAACGAGAACATGCTTCCGAGCACGCCGCCAATGATGCCCTCGACGACGAAAAACCCGACGATGGTGCCGATGATGGCGCCAGCGACCACCGCGATACCCGAGTACCAAAGATAGCTTTTCGTGATTTCGCGTCGGTAGAAGCCGAGCGCCTTCTTCGTGCCGATTTGCGTTATCTGCTCGCGGACGATGCGGCTGACGGCGAAATAGGTGACCAACAGGCCGACGATGATGAACAGCGCGGCCATGGAGATGCTCAGGTTGTTGGTCACGTCGCTGAACACCGATACCTCGCCTGCGCCGGCATTGTGCGAGCGCGGCATAACCGTCCATGCGTACTTCGCCATGGCTGCAAGTTGCGCTTTCGCATCGGCAAGCTTCGGCTCGTTTTCGGCGACCTTCTGCTTGGCGTCGGCGAGCTCTTTCTCGCCATCGGCGATCATCTGCTCGCCTTCAGCGACAAGCCGGTTCAGCTCATCTTGGCCGGCGTAGTACAGGCCCCAGCCGTTGTCGAGCTCGGCACGTCCGGCCTCGAGCTTATCCCACGCTGCGTTGAGCTCCTGTTCCGCCTGGTTGAGCGTCAAGGTCCTGCCGTCGATGTTGAACGGGATGTCCCGGTAACCATTGAACACTTCTGCTGCGATTATCAGGGCTGGGCCGACGGTGTCTGCCGTTATAGTCGGCAGTTCAGGAATCATGCTTCTCCACGGGTCGAGTAGCGCATTGATCCGTGCGGCCAGATCGACACAGCGCCTTTCGTATTCCGCCGGGTCGCTCTCCTTGTATTTTTCTGCTTCCCTGTACTCAGCGAGGAAAGAGTTAATCTGGGATTTTGCGGACTCAGCTGACGCGACGATGCTGTCATACGCCGCCCGGTACGTGTTGTACTCGGCCAAAGTCGCCTCGTATTTGGCTTCCCCATCGACGAGCTTTTGGTACCCCGCCGCTAGTTCCGCCTCGCCTTGGGCGCGCTTGGTTTCGAGTTCCGCCTTGCCGTCCGCAAGCTTCTTTTCGCCTTCGGCGATCTGCTTCTTGCCATCGTCGAGCTGCTTTTGCGCTTCGTCGATCTTCGCCTGGGCCTGGCCATGCAAGTCGTCATAACGAGCCGTCGCGAGTCCGTCGCCCAGTTGCGCTATGCGCCCTTCGATGGCTTTCGATTCTTGCACATACCCGGTTGTGTACGTTCCCTTGCCTTTCAGGCTTTCGCTGCGCACGTTGACGACGGGATAGCCGTTTTGGAAGGCTGCCGCATCGAACACGTCGGGCAACACCCAGGCCATCGTTTCGATGCCGCCCGACGGCGTCATCGAAATACCATACGTCGACTTCTCTTTCGACAGGTATTCGGGGCTGTTCACGAGGGCGGTCACTTTGAAGGTGCGGTTGTTCAGGTACTTCGAGCCGTCGGCGTCTTGGGAAGCTGCGGTATCCGTTGCGGCGGCAGCGCCCGACGAGTCGTTTGCCGATGAAGCTGACAAAGCCGGTGACGCGGCACTCGATGACGCGGCGTCCGACGACAGGGCATTCGCATCAGCCGCGTTCTCGTCGGTATCCTTCTTGAACGTGATGGTATCGCCTACCGCAATGCCGAGCTCTTTGGCCGAAGTGACGTGCAGAGCGATCTCTTTGCCGTTGGCGGGCAGCTCGCCTTCGACGACGGTCGGCACGTCGATTTCGGCGCCGATTGAATGCACCTTCACCGTGGCGTCCTTGCCGGAGACGGTGATGGTCTGGAAGGATTGGCGGCCGGGCTCGATTTGCGAGACGCCCTCCACCTCGGAGAGCTCCTGCAAATCGTCATCGGTCAGCCCGTACGGGAACTGGATCTGGAAGTTGTGGAAGCTGCCTTCGTCAAACGCGCGATCCGCCGCGCCTTCCAAAGCGGGTCCCGCCCAGCTGATGCCGAGGAAGATGCCCACGCCCAGCGCGACGAACATGAGGATGGAGAAGAACGAGACGAACGTCGCCTTGATGTTTGCAAGCAGTTCTGTAAGCTGAGTCGGTTTCAAGTGCACTTCCTACCAGACCAAGTCGGTTGCGCGGGCGCGCTGGCGGTTGACGGTGACCTCGTGCATGCGCCCGTCCCGCATGCGCACGACGCGGTCGGCCATGCGCGTGATTTCCTCGTTGTGGGTTACCATGACCATGGTCGTGCCGGTCTTGATGATCTCTTCCATGACCTGGAGGACCTCGATGGAAGTGGCGTAATGATCTTGGGGTTTTTCACCAGGGCGCGTGCAATCGAGACGCGTTGCTGTTGGCCGCCCGACATCTGGGACGGGTAGTTCTTCTTGCGCTCTTCCAGGCCCACGATCTCGAGCGCCTCGTCGGCGTCCATGGGCTCTTTGACCAGCTCGGCGATGAGCTTCAGGTTTTGCAGCGCCGTGAGGTTGGGCATCAGGTTGTAGGATTGGAAGATGAACCCGATGTTGTCGCGGCGGAAGTCGGTGAGTTCGTCTTGCGAGGCGCTGGAAAGGTCCTTGCCCAGGTAGTGGAACGTGCCCGAGGTGGCGCTGTCCATGCCGCCGATGATGTTGAGCAACGTGGATTTGCCGCAGCCGGACTCGCCCAAAAGCACGAGGAACTCGCCTTCGTACACGTCGAGGTTCACGCCCTTGAGCACCTTGGTGACCACATCGCCGTTCTGGAACTCGCGCGTGATGTCGCGCAGTTCCATGACGACCTCGCCGGGTTGCCAGGGTTCGGCAAGCGATTCGTTTTCCTCAAGCGCGATGGCCGCCATCATGGCCATGATTTCCATGACGTCGGCGCCCTCGTCGGTGAAGGGGCCGCTTTCGGGGGTGTTCACGAATTGGATGGTGCCGATGTTCGAGGTGTTGCTGGAAAACGGCACGCATACCATCGAGGCAACTTCCATGCCTTTGAAATCGATGGCTGTCTCGACGTCTTGCAGGGCGTCGAATTCGAAGATGCGCTCGGTCTTCTGCGATTCGAACACGCGTCCGACCGCGCCATCGCCGGGCACATGCGCGCGCCGGGTCAGGTCGACCGGGCCAATCCAGAAATAGGGGTGAAGCGTGCCGTCGCCCGCTTTGTCGGCGTACCAGAGCGCTGCCGAATCCGCGCCTGCGTTCTCGACGATGGTTTTCAGGCAGCCCTGAATCGCTTCGTCGAGCGTCTGGGCGTTCGAGATGACGTTCTGGACAGCGCCAATTGCCTTGTATATGTGAAGTGCCGAGTTTTCCATGGTCAAACCCCGTTAATCGAGATCATGGGCAAGTCGATTTGCCTCATCTTGACATTATACGATGTGGTTCTTGCGGGAGAGGTGAAAACCTTACGCAACAAGCGTCTGAGAAGGGGGTTCGCGCGGTATTGCAGCTCGCTGGGTTCGTAGGCTAGGGGGCGGCAGGCTATCGCCGGGCAGCGTGGCGTCCGGTCACGCGGCATTTGGAGCGCGCAAGCGTCAACATGGCGGCAGAGGCCAGGGCCAGCAGCGTAAACGGCAGCGCGGGAAGGCCGTCGCCGGTCTTCGGAAGCGGAGAGCCTTGATTGGCCGCGATCGCCTTGGCAAGTGCGTTCGACGCGGGGGAATTCGACGCCAGCGCATTTTCGATAGCCTCGATTGCCGTGTTCGCAAGCGGCTGGTTTACCTCGACGGACAGCCCGAGGCCGCCGCCTTTCGGCACCGTGTAGACGATGTAGTAGCTGCCGTCTGCGGCCTGGACGAGCTCGACTTTGTTGCCGTTGCCGTCGTAGGCGGCCACCAGCTCGCACCCTTCCTCGAGGTCGACCTTCAGCATGACGCGTTCGCCCTCCTTCGCCACGCTGTAGCCGTGGGAAGTGCCCAGGGGGTTGCCGTTCGCATCCGTTGCGCTCAGCGTGGCGCCATCGGATTGGCCGAGCTTCATGATGTAGTTGATGGATTGGCTGAGGGCGTCGTTCAGGTCGGCCAGCCCATAGGGGTTCCAGCGGCCTTCCTTGTCGCCGAGGTCGATGCCGGCAGCCTTCATCAGCGCGACGAGCTCCTCGCGCTCGGCCGCCGTCATGCCGCCCTCGTCCAGGTTGATCTTCCAAACCGTGAGCTTGAAGTTTTCGGGCAGTGAGCCGTAATAGGCGAGAGGCGCCCTCCCGCCGGTGATCGAGCCTGTGACGAGCACCTCGATGTCGCTGCTCGCGTCGGCGTAAACGAACAGGCCTGATTCGCCGGCCGTGATGTTGGTGGCTTCGAGGTAAACCTTGCCGCCGTTTTTGGCATAGATCTGCGCGCCGTCGCCTTTCGCGCGCACGTCGCCGATTTCGATGGTGATCGTGCTTTTGGCGTTGGGTCGTACGTAGACGCCTTCGCCTTCGGCGTTCACGTTGCCCGCCTTCACCGTGACTGCGCTGCCATCGCCTGTTGCCGAATCCGTGGCGGAAGCCCAGACGCCCGTGCCGTTTTCGCCTGAGGTGATGTTGCCCGCGGTTACCGTGACGGTCCCACCTCCGTTGGCATGGGCCTGCACGCCGTTATCGTGTTTGGAAGTCACATCGCCGGCATTCACCGTGACGCTGCCGTTACCTTGGGCGTCGGCGTTGATGCCGTTGTGCTCGGATGAGCTGACGCTGCCGGTTTTCACGGTGGCCTTGCCGCCGTTCGTCGCGTCGGCATCGACACCTGGCTTGCCGTCCGTCACGACCACGTTGCCGACTTCGGTTGATTCTTCGACGCCGTCGGCTGAGGTCTGCACGCACTCGTCCTTGTCGGGGCGCAGGGTTTGCGCCGCGCCGCCTTCCGCGAACGCAGCGGTGGGCACCATCATCACCGACAGAGCCACTGCCAAAAGCAGCGCCGCCATCCGTTTTCCCCTGCGTTTGGTCGACTTTGCGCCCATGCCTCTCCGCCCTGCGCTCCGTGTGCGTTCGCCTTGTTTCCTGCGCGCAGCGTTCGTTCGCGATTCGTTTGGTGAAAATCATACTCTAATCATGGTGTGAACGCACAAAACGTTGCTTTACACTATGAGTGTCACCTGTGTGAGGGGTGTGTCGGTGGACGACCGCAACAATCAGATTGCCGGGTGCGCATTCGCCGTGCTGCAGGCGGTGCTGTATCCTCATCGTGGCCAGCGTCGTCGTCATCGCCGTCGGGCCTTTGCTGCAAAAGCGAAAGCAGGAATAGCCGTTCGGTTCGTGTGTCCGCAGCGCACGGGCTATAATGAGGCAACCGCAATCCAAGGAGGTCAATCATGCTTGTCAACGCAACAAACATGCTCAATTCCGCCGTGAGGGGCCATTATGCCGTGGCCGCCTTCAACACGAACAACCTGGAGTGGGCCGCGTCTATCCTCGACGCCGCCGAGGAGCTTCAGTCGCCCGTCATCATCCAATGCACGAGCGGTGCGGCCAAATGGCAGGTTTCTTTCCAGGTGGTTGCCGACATCGTGCGCGACCTCGTCGAGGCGAAGAACATCACCGTGCCCGTGGCGCTGCATCTCGACCATGGCACCTACGAGGACTGCTTCAAGTGCATCGACGCCGGCTTCACGTCGGTCATGTACGACGGCTCGCATGAGGAAACCTTCGACATCAACCTTCAGAAAACATCCGAGATCGTGAAGATCGCCCACGCGAAGGGCATATCGGTCGAAGCCGAGGTCGGCGGCATCGGCGGTGTCGAAGACGGCGTCGCGAGCAAGGGCGAGCTGGCCGATCCCGCGCAGTGCAAGGCCATTGCCGATGCGGGTGTCGATTTCCTGGCGTGCGGCATCGGCAACATCCACGGCCTGTATCCCGACAACTGGGAGGGCTTGTCGTTCGACCGCCTGGCCGAAATCAAGGCGCTCGTCGGCGATTTGCCGCTCGTCCTGCATGGCGGCACCGGCATTCCCACCGAGATGGTGCAGAAGGCCATACGGCTCGGCATCGCCAAGATCAACGTGAACACCGACCTGCAGGTCGTGTTCGCCAAAGCCACGCGCGAATACATCGAAGCCGGCCTCGATCAGCAGGGCAAGGGCTACGATCCGCGCAAGCTGCTGAAGCCAGGCCGCGAGGCCATCGTCGCGCGCGCCAAGGAGCTGCTGTGCGATTTCGGTTCCGACGGCAAGGGCTGGGCGTAACCCCGCGATAAAGCAACAAGCACACGCAAGCGAAAACTGGACGTTTGCCTCAGAGGTGGACGTCTACCTCTGAGGCAAACGTCCAGGTTGGCGTTGTGCGCTATTCTGCCGGGACGAACGTGTCGCGGTCGGGCGCGAACGACTGCATGGCGGCGATGGTGCGCTCCATCAGCTCGTCGAGCTCCCAGCCGCACAGCTCAGCACCCTCGCGGATGACGTCGCGCGAACAGCCCGCCGCGAAGCGCTTGTCCTTGAACTTCTTCTTCAGCGATTTCACCGGCAGGTTCATGACGCTTTTCGAGGGGCGCATGAGCACCGCTGCGCCAATGAGCCCGGTCAGCTCGTCGGTGGCGTACAGCACCTTTTCCATGAACAGCTCGGGTTTGGGGCAGCCTTCGGCGGCAAAATTGTGCGATTGGATGGCATGCACGAGCTCGTCGGTGCCGCCTGCCTCGCGCAGCCACGGTTCGGCTTTCAACGTGTGCACTTCGAGCTGCGGGAACTCTTCCCAGTCAAGGTCGTGCAACAGTCCGACGATGCCCCAGAACTCCTCGTTTTCCGCGTCGAACTCGCGGGCAAAGTATCGCAGCGTCCCCTCGAGCGTCTCGGCATGCTCGATGTGGAACGCCTCCTTGTTGTGTTCGCTTAAAAGCGCGAACGCGTCTTCGCGCGCAATGCCGGCTTCCAGCTTCGCCATGGGGCCTCCTTGTTGCATTCGTGTAGCGGACAAACCGAGTATAGCGAGTATTGCGCAAGGCTTTGCAACATTCGAATGTCAATACTTGTCTGGGAATACGGAAGGGGAGGTGTCTGTGCTGACGGTGCATGAGGTGAGCGAGCTGACGGGCGTGAGCGTGCGCACGTTGCAGCATTACGACAACATCGGCCTGCTGAGCCCGGCGATGCGGACCGATGCGGGGTATCGGCTCTACGACGAGGCGACGCTTGCGAAGCTGCAGCAGATCCTGCTGTTTCGCGAGCTCGAGTTCCCGCTGAAGGAGATTCGGGACATCGTCGAGGCGCCCGATTTCGACAAAGCGAAAGCGCTCGACCAGCAAATCGAGTTGCTAACGTTGAAACAAGAGCATTTGCAAGGTTTGATCGACCTCGCGAAGAGGTTGAAGCGGAAGGGAGGTCCAACGATGGATTTCGAGGCATTCGACACGAGCAAGATGGACGAATACGCGGCGCGTGCCAAAGCCGAATGGGGCGCCACGCCCGAATACAAGGAGTACGAGGCGAAGGCGCGCACGCGCACTTCCGATGAGCAAGAAGGCATCAACGCGCAGATGATGGAGCTGTTCGTGGAATTCGGCGCGATGAGGGGCGCAAAACCCGACGCACCCGAAGCGCAGGCGCAGGTGAAGAAACTGCAGGACTTCATCAGCGCGCATTACTACCAGTGCTCCAACGAGGTGCTGGCGGGCCTGGGTCAGATGTACGGCGCGGGTGGCGAGTTCACCGCCAACATCGATGCCGCCGCAGGCGAGGGCACTGCCGCTTTCGCTGCACAGGCCATAAAGGCCTACTGCTCGTAATGCCGCCAATGGCAGCCCGAAAAAACCGGGCGCTTTGCTTCGAGCAAAGCGCCCGGTTTCGAGGCGTGTCCAGCCCGCGCTATTTCGTGAGCTTGGCGATGAGCGCGTTGATCTGCTCGTCGGTCATGCCGCCACCGCGCAGGTAGTCGCGCGCGGCTTTGACGTAGTCGGCCGAGGTCAGGTCTGCGTTGCTGTCGGCATACGCCAGGAATCGCGCCATGTCATCGAACTTCGTGCTGGCGATGGCGGCGTACTTGTCGGGGTCGCTTTCCTTGGTGATGCCGTAATAGTTGTCATACGTGACCATGTAATCCGCGAGCATTTCGTCATACGTGGCTCCGCAAAGCGCCTGGAGCAGCATGCAGACAAACCCCGTGCGGTCCTTTCCCTCGATGCAGTGGATCAAATAGGGGCCTTCGTGCTGCGACAGCTCCACGAGCGCGCCGGCGAGTGTCCGCTGATACGACTCTGAGGGGTAATTCGCCGCCAAGTCGGGCATTGCCACGCATCCTGCATCGCGCAGCTGCTCGAAGTAGGAAACGTCGACGCCTTGGCTTTTAGCCGTGGCGATGAAATCGTCCACCTCGCCTGGGTTGTCGGACAAATCGAGCACGAACGCCACGCCTGCATCCTTCATAAGCGATTCAACGTAGGCCGCCCGATTGAATTCGTTGTCGATAGGCGAAGCTGACCGATAGACGGTGCCCGGCTTGATGGAGCCTGTTGCAAACGTGCGGAAGTTGGCGAACTTCTCGTCGCTGGCGTAGTCGCTGCGTGTGTTCGTGTAGGCAGTGTCAAGGGCCTCCTGCACGGTGAGGTAGGCACCTGCCTGCCGCAGCGTGATAGTCGCCGTGTCGCCTTGCTTCAAGCCCGCGATGTCCCACAGCGGGTC
>CADAKR010000134.1 GCA_902788545.1 uncultured Coriobacteriaceae bacterium | reverse complement strand
GAGAACTTCCGGGAAAAGTGAACGTGAATCCCTCAATGCTGGTGTATTCTTCATAGGTTAGCATTTTGCTGGCTTTTCTCTCATAGAAGGAGATCTCTTGTCAGACGTGAAGTGCAATGTGATCATCGACTCGTGCTGCGACTTGCCGCGCGAGGTCGTCGATGTGCCTGGCGTAGAACTGCTGCAGTTTCCGTTCATGATCGACGGCGAAGAGCATTTCGACGACATGTTCGAGAACATGCCCGCACGCGATTTCTACAACCGCATGCGCAAGGGGGCGGATGTCTCCACGGCTCAGATACCGATGCCGGTCATCACCGAGGCGTTTGAGCGGGCGATAGCCAGCGGCGTCCCCACGGTGTACTTCGGGTTCACAAGCGGCCTTTCGGGGACGTTCGGGACAATCGAGCTCATTCGAGACCAGCTCGTCGACGCGCATCCTGGAGCCGAGTTGTACGTCGTCGACACCCATCTCGCCTCGATTGCGGAGGGCTTGCTCGTGTACGAGGCCATCCGCCAACGCGCGAAGGGCTTGACGGCCTCGGAGTTGGTCGCCTGGGCGAATGAGGCGCGCTTTTACGTGAACGAGCTCTTTACGCTCGACGAGCTCGAATGGCTGCGCAAGGGTGGGCGCATTCCCTCATCGGTCGCGTTCGCCGGCAGCAAGCTCGACGTGAAGCCCATGCTCGACATCTCGCTTGAGGGGAAGCTCTCGCTTTCGGGTGTTGCGCGCGGGCGCAAGAAGGGCATCCGCCAGCTTGCCGAGTTCTACCGCAGGCACGCACTCGAGCTGGGGGTCGGCACGCATATCGTCATCGGAAACGCCGATTGCCCCAAAGATGTCGAGCGGTTGAAAGACGAGCTCGTGAAGATCGACGACACCGTGCTGTTCTTGGAATCGTCGATTGGCCCCGTTATCGGGAGCCATGTTGGGCCCGGCATGCTTGCAATCGCGTTCATGGGCCAAGACGCGCGTGAGGATCTTTCGGTATCCGACAGGATTGCCAAGAAAGTCAGGAATGCGCACTAGCCCGTGCAACCTCTGCCCGCGCTTGTGCGGGGCCCGAAGGTCAGAGGGTCAACGTGGCGTATGCGGAGCAACCGATGAGGTCATCGTCGCCCGCGCCGCGCTTCATTTCTGGGAAGAGCCACCCTTATCGGGCGCATCCGGCAGCGGTGCGGTGTTCTTTACGCATTGCCCCCTTCGATGCGTGTATTGCCAGAATGCCGACTTAGCAGATGGTCGTGCGGGAAAAGCCGTCAGCACACGCCGCCTTGCTGAGATTTGCCTCGACTTGCAAGGGCAAGGCGCTCTGAACATTAACTTCGTCACACCGACTCACTATGCCGCTGCTATCGCGCAAGCAGTAGAAGAAGCCCGCAGTTTGGGGCTTGCCCTGCCCGTGGTCTGGAATACGTCGGGCTACGAGCGTGTCGACATAGTTCGCGAGCTCGAGGGCATCGTCGACGTGTGGCTTGCTGATTTCAAGTACGCCGATCCTGATGTGGCGCAAAAGTACTCGAATGCCCCCGATTATCCCGAAACAGCCCTTGCGGCCATCGGCGCCATGGTGGAGCAGGCAGGCGAGCCTGAATTCGACGAGGTCGACGGTCAGGTGCGCATGACGAGAGGCGTCATCGTTCGGCATCTAGTCCTTCCCGGGTCGCTCGGGCAATCGAAGCGTGCGCTTGAAAGGCTGTGGACGCGTTTCGGGTCAAGCGTGCTGTATTCGGTCATGAACCAGTACACGCCGGTTATGCCTGAAGGAGAACTCGAGCGGTTTCCCGAGCTCGGATGTCGCGTGCCTGATGCCGAGTACGAGGAGCTTCTCGATTTTGCCGACCGTCTGGGGATCGAAGACTACTTTTGGCAAGAAGGCCCAGCAGCGCTCGAGAGCTTCATTCCCGCGTGGGACGGCACCGGCGTTTAGGGTTGACAGCGAACACCTGTTTGATTTATTCTGTTTGCAACGTAGCGAACAGGTGTGCGCATGGATCTACTCGAAAAACTCGAAGTGCTGGCAGATGCCGCCAAATACGATGTTGCGTGCACATCGTCGGGGTCTGATCGCGGGGCGGTGCGGGGCAAGCTCGGCGCCACCCAGGTTTCCGGGTGCTGCCACAGCTTCACCGCCGATGGGCGCTGCATTTGCCTGCTCAAGGTACTCATGACGAACATTTGCGTCTACGATTGCGCTTATTGTTCAAGTCGCTGCTCGAACGAGATCACCAGGGCGGCATTCAAACCGCGCGAGCTTGCAGATCTTACCATCGAGTTCTATCGTCGAAACTACATCGAGGGTCTTTTCCTCAGCTCTGGCGTCATCCGCAATCCCGATTACACGACCGAGCTCATGATCGAGTGCTTTCGCATCTTGCGCGAGGAATACGGCTTTCGCGGGTATATCCACGCCAAGACGGTGCCTGGCACATCGCCCGAGCTCATCGATCGCGTCGG
Organism: uncultured Coriobacteriaceae bacterium; assembly: GCA_902788545.1. GTDB lineage: Bacteria > Actinomycetota > Coriobacteriia > Coriobacteriales > Eggerthellaceae > UBA9715. The sequence goes on along the minus strand of CADAKR010000134.1, from coordinate 2,285 downwards.
GCGCCTCGTCGACCGCATGTCGGTCAATCTCGAGTTCCCATCGCGGGAAAGCCTCTCGCTGCTCGCGCCCCAGAAAAGCTCTCACAGCATCTTGGCTCCCATGAGGCAAATCGCCGAGAGTATCGCTGAAAGCAAGGAAACTCGTGCGCTGGCAAAACGCAAAGACACCTTTTACCAGGGCAAGATTCAGCATGTGGCAACGAGCAACCCGTTCGCTCCTGCGGGGCAGTCAACGCAGATGATCGTCGGCGCTTCCCCCGAATCCGACTACCAGATTCTCAACCTCTCAGCTGCCCTCTACCGGTCGCTATCGCTTAAGCGGGTGTTCTTCAGCGCGTACACGCCCGTCAACGACGATGCTCGCCTTCCAAAGACCGACGCCGTGCAGCTAAACCGTGAACACCGTCTCTACCAGGCTGATTGGCTCATGAGGTTCTACCAGTTCGACGTATCGGAAATCATCGACGAATCGGCTCCGTTCCTCGACCCGCTCGTCGACCCGAAGGCCAACTGGGCCCTCAACCATCTCGACCTGTTTCCCGTCGAAGTCAACAAGGCGCCCTACGAAATGCTCCTGCGCGTGCCGGGCATCGGCGTCAAGGGAGCGCAGTCGATCGTTCGCGCCAGGAAGACCGCCGTTTTGCGCGAACGCGAACTCAGGAAGCTGGGTGTTGCCTACAAGCGGGCGCGGTACTTCATCACCTGCAATGGGGCCTATGCCGGAGATGGCGTTGCTTTCACGCGTGAAACGATCAGGCCGCATTTGGCATCGCCCATCAACGGCGGCCGTCATGGCCGCCGTGCCGACCACGTGTTGCCAAACCAGCTCTCGCTATTCGGAGAGGACGAGGTCTTTGCCTCACGTGCTCCCGCCATGCCGTCATTGCCCGCAAAAGAACCTGCGCGTCCGCTGCTCGAAACTTGGGAGGTAGCATGACCAACGTGGTCGAAACCCCGCTCGAACAGGTGGCGTATATCCACGATGGCACGCTCGAGGGCCTTCTCACGTGCGTGTTCTTGGCCTACGAGCGCCACGAGGCCCCCGAAGACATTGTTCCCGAAGCGGTATACGAGCCCCGGCTAGGGCAAAGCGCCTTGTTCGTCGAAACGGAGTTCCAAAAAGCCGACCGCGTCCGCGTGGGTGTCGAAAAGGCGGTGGGCAGCGATTCATTTAAGGCCGTCATGCGGGCGTCGACGTGCGACGACTACGATACGGGCATAACCGTGTTCCGCTTCATACGCTATGTTATGGCTCGCCCCAAATCTGCAAGGCAGATACCCGTCCTCGACGAACTGGCGAATCCAGCTGTTGCCGATTTGCTGCGACTGGTAAAGCATGCGTCAAACGAAGCCGAGCGGATGCGCCAGTTCGTGCGGTTCTCGCATCTCGAAAACGGCGTGTGGTACTCGAAAGTCAACCCAAACGCGTCGGTCGTGCCCCTCGTCATGGGCTACTTCGCAGCGCGGCTCAACGATCAGCCCTTTATCATCTACGACGAGGCCCATAGTTTGGCTGGCGTCTACGACGGCCGGTCATGGCAGCTCGTGCGCGGTGATGCCCTTAACGTTCCCCAGGCAACCGGGCATGATGGCCTGATGCAAGAGGCTTGGAAGTGCTTCTACGATGCTCTGTCGATCGATGCGCGTTACAACCCCGAGCTTAGACGGCAGTACATGCCCGTAAGGCTCTGGAACAACCTGACGGAAATGCAGCCACGACAAGCAAGGAGAGGCGATTCGCTTGCTGTATGCTGAATAGCGGCAAACGTAGCCTTTCAAATGTGAAACGCCGGATTCGTTCTGTCAAAGGGTCGACAATGCGCTGTACGACGCCAAGCGGCAAGGCAAGAACCGCGTCGTCATCGCATAAAAGCACTGTGCTACAATTCCAATGCGGTTCGCCAGCGTGGCTCAACGGTAGAGCAACTGATTTGTAATCAGTGGGTTGCGGGTTCGATTCCTGTCGCTGGCTCCACGCGTAAACGGGCGTGGCCTTCGCGGCCGCGCCCTTTCTATTTGGAAGGGGCGCCTCATGGAGCAATACAAGCGCGAGTTCATTGAGTTCATGGTCGAATCCGACGTGCTCAAGTTCGGCGATTTCACGTTGAAGAGCGGGCGCAAGTCGCCGTTCTTCATGAACGCGGGCGCTTACACCACCGGCGATCAGCTCCATAGGTTGGGCCTCTACTACGCTAAGGCGATCAACGAGAATTTCGGTCTCGACTTCGATGTCGTGTTCGGCCCTGCATACAAGGGCATTCCGCTGTCGGTTGTCACCGCGATGG
>CADAKR010000133.1:5728-8671 GCA_902788545.1 uncultured Coriobacteriaceae bacterium | reverse complement strand
CATTACCGCTGGCCTGGATGGATAAAGATCTGCAAGGAGAATGGCCTGGTCAGGTCTATGTCGAGGAAGGGATGCAGCCCCGACAACGCGAGGTGCGAGGGCTATTTCGGCAGGTTGAAGATAGAATTCTTCCACGGCTGCGACTGGGCCGGGGTCACGATCGGGGAGTTCATGGGGATGCTCGACGCGTACCTGAGGTGGTACAGGGACGTCAGGATAAAGGGCGACCTGGATTACAGGAGCCCCATGCAGTATCGAAGGGATTTGGGCCTAGCAGCATAAGATGAATTTGGTCCAGGATTCCCACCGCAGTCCCCCGGTGGCGATTATCGCCCGGCGTTAACAGCTGCTTATATATATCCATAGACAGTGCATTATTACAAACAGCAATATTTCCAGAACGCCGTTAGAGTGACTTCTTTTTCTTACGCTTACAATGCTTCGATGAATCGCCGCTGTGCGGCGCGTCCCATTTCATCCCATTTGAACACGCCGGCATCTTCGAGAACGTGACCGAATACCAGCCCAACGCCTTCGCGAATAATCTCATCAGCGCTCAACGTATCTATCTCGGGATGCGACGCCGCAATCTGTCGAGCCCATTCAGCATGAGATGCTGTGAGTTCGTCCGTATCCAGCCCTGTGAGATCACCTGCGAGAAGGTGTTCCTTTACCGCCTCGAGCTCACGCACTAGGCGTGCAGGCAGGACTGCCAGCCCCATGACTTCGATGAGGCCGATGTTCTCGCGTTTTATGTGGTGCCACTGGGCATGTGGGTGGAAGTCGCCAAGAGGATTCTGCTCGCTCGTAACATTGCAGCGAAGGGTAAGGTAAGCTTCGTAATCTCCGCTGTTCGTGCGGCGAACAACGGGCGTCACGGTGTTGTGCGGCGTGCCGTCCGCTTCGCTTGCGCGCACGCCTACCGACTCGTCACTCCAGCATCGCCATGTATCGATCACGTGAACACACGTGTTAAGGATCTCGCCGCGATCTCCACTACGCAGACGTAGCACGCTGAGCGGCCATCGAAGCACTTCTCCTCGCACATTGGGGTATCTGAGCATTGAGAACGTTTGGTCGGACTCGGCGCGCATCATTGGAAACACGTGGTCCCCGCCCTGGTAGTGGTCGTGGGAGAGAATCGAGCCGCCCACGATAGGCAGGTCGGCGTTCGATCCGATGAAGTAATGGGGGAGAAGGTCAACGAAGTCGAGTAGGTGCTCGAGCGCATTCCTGTCGATGTGCATCGGCCGATGATGTGCGTTCATGACAAAATGTTTCCGCGCGATGGCTCGAGATTCCCTGAGCTTCGTTTCGGTGGTTTTACTGACCCTTGGGAACAGCGTAAGTTCTCAGATTTCGTGGTCGCGTCAGGTATCAAGAACAGGGATAACCTGCCTTTGCAGAGCTATTCGGTTTCGAACGACAGGGGCTTTGTTCCCCAAGATGAGCAGTTCGAGAACGGCGGCACGATGCGCGACGCCGACAAGAGCATGTACTGGATAGTCGAACCAGGTTCCTTCGCCTACAACCCGGCAAGGATCAATGTCGGCTCGATAGGATACCTATCTACCAGCGAAAACGTCATCGTAAGTTCGCTATACGAGGTCTTCCAAGCCGACGAGAGCTGCGATGACAGGTTCCTCTGGCATTGGTTCAAGTCACCGCTGTTTATGAAGCAAATCGAGATGTTGCAAGAGGGTGGAGTCAGGCTCTACTTCTTCTTTGACAAGCTCCTATTGAGCGAGATTTGGATGCCAAGCGTTGAGGAGCAACGGCTCATAGGAGCCCATTTCGACCGTCTCGACAACCTCATCACCCTTCATCAGCGTAAGCTCGAATTGCTCAGGAATCTGAAATCAGCATGTTTGGACAAGATGTTCGTTTAGGAGTCAGGACTTAGCCATGGCAGATGTGTTCACAAGCGAATTAGCATTTGAAGACGCGTTGGTCAGCGTGCTCGAAAAAGACTATGGCTGGAAGAACGGGACATTCAACCACCCAACTGAGCAGGATCTTCTGGATAACTGGGCTAGCATTCTCTATGAGAACAACCGTGGAATAGATCGCTTGAACGGGGAGCCCCTCACACAGGGGGAGATGGCTCAGATCGTCGAGCAGGTCATCGAGCTTCGCACACCAATGCGACTAAACGGCTTCATCAACGGAAAGACGGTCACCATTACGCGCGACAACGAGGCCGACCAGCTGCATTTCGGCAAGCAGGTGAGCCTGCACATCTACGACCGGCAGGAGATCGCGGGTGGGCGCAGCCGCTACCAGATAGCTAGGCAGCCCCATTTCTCCACCAAGAGCAAGCTTCTGCCCACGCGCCGCGGGGACCTCATGCTGCTCATCAACGGCATGCCGCTCATCCACATCGAGCTCAAGCGCAGCGGAGTGTCGGTCGGCCAGGCGCGCGACCAGATACGCAAGTACGCCCACGAGGGCGTGTTCTCGCGCCTGTTCAGCTTGGTGCAGGTCTTCGTCGCCATGAACCCGGACGAGACGGTCTACTTCGCGAATCCTGGTGCCGATGGTGACTTCGAGGCGTACAACTTCCACTGGGCGGACTTCGACAACGAGCCGATCAACTACTGGAAGGACGTCGCGCGCGATCTGCTTTCGATTCCGATGGCGCACCAACTCATCGGCTTCTACTCCGTAGCCGACGGCAAGGACAACGCCCTGAAGGTTATGCGCAGTTACCAGTACTTCGCGGCTTCCCGCCTCTCGGGAAAGGTGCGCCAGTCGAAGTGGGACAAGGCGAGCAGCCGGGGCGGGCACATCTGGCACACGACGGGCTCTGGGAAGACCATGACGAGCTTCAAGAGCGCCCAGCTCATCGCGTCGTCGAAGGACGCCGACAAGGTCGTGTTCCTCGTCGACCGCATAGAGCTGGGCACGCAGTCGCTCGACGAGTACCGCAACTTCGCCGACGAC
>CADAKR010000133.1:0-5709 GCA_902788545.1 uncultured Coriobacteriaceae bacterium | reverse complement strand
GAGTACCGCAACTTCGCCGACGACTCGCAGAGCGTGCAGGCCACCGAGGATACCGATGTGCTACGCGCGAAGCTGAAGAGCGATGACCCTGCGAACACGCTCATCGTCACGTCCATCCAGAAGATGAGCAACATCCACGAGGATGGGGGCACGACGGCGGCCGATCTGGAGCGGATGAGGGCCAAGCGCATCGTGTTCATCGTCGACGAGTGCCACCGCTCCACGTTCGGCGACATGATGCAGACGATCAGGCGCACGTTCCCTTGCGCCATGTTCTTCGGCTTTACCGGAACGCCCATCCACGACGAGAACCAGAAGAAGCAGAACACCACCGTCGACGTCTTCGGCGACGAGCTGCACCGCTACAGCATCGCCGACGGCATCCGCGACCACAACGTGCTCGGCTTCGACCCCTACAAGGTGCTCACCTACCGCGACAAGGACGTGCGGGAGGCCGTGGCGCTCGACCTGGCCAAGGCGGGCTCGGTTGCCGAGGCGCTGGGAGACCCCGCGAAGAGGAAGGCGTACCTCCGCGTGATGGGGATGCCCATGGCGTCCGACGCAATCGACTCCGACGGCAACCCCGTGCACGGCATCGAGCACTACGTACCGAAGAGCCAGTACCGGGGCACCGACGGCTGCGGGAACCCCGAGCATATGGCCAAGGTGGTCGAGGACATCGCAGATGGCTGGCAGGCGCTCTCGCAGGGCGGCATGTTCCACGCAATACTCGCGACTAGCAGCATCGCCGAGGCCATCACCTACTACCGCATGTTCCGCGACCAGCATCCAGAGCTCAAGGTGACGGGGCTGTTCGACCCCAGCATCGACAACAACGAGGGCGCCGTCTACAAGGAGGACGGCCTCGTGGAGCTGCTGGAAGGCTACAACGAGCTGTATGGCAAGGACTACGGCATCTCGAACCATGCGTCGTTCAAGCGCGACGTTGCGGCACGACTCGCCCACAAGAGGCCGTATACCGGCATCGAGAAGAAGCCCGATGAGCAGCTCGACCTGCTCATCGTGGTAGACCAGATGCTCACCGGCTTCGACTCGAAGTGGGTGAACACGCTCTACCTCGACAAGGTGCTGACCTACGAGCACCTCATCCAGGCGTTCTCCCGCACCAACCGCCTCTTCGGGCCGGAGAAGCCCTTCGGGACCATCCGCTACTACCGCTACCCGCACACGATGGAGAAAAACGTCGAGGACGCGGTCCGACTCTACTCGGGCGAGCGCCCATTCGGGCTGTTCGCACAGAAGCTCGAGCAGAACCTCGAGTGGGCAAACAGCCTGTTCGGGCAGATCAAGAGCCTGTTCGAGGCGGCGGGGGTTTCCGGGTTCGAGCGCCTCCCCGAATCGGAGGCGGCATGCGCCAAGTTCGCGAAACTGTTCAAGGAGCTGACCGACACCCTAGAAGCCGCCAAGATCCAGGGGTTCTGCTGGGACGAGCTCGCCTACGAGTTTGTCCATGACGGGGAAAAGTCGACCGTCGAGCTCGGCTTCGACGAGAACACCTACCTCATACTCGCCCTCCGCTACAAGGAGCTCTTCGGACCGGTGGGCCCCGGCGGCGAGGTCGACGTGCCCTACGACATCCACGGGTACCTGACCGAGATCGACACCGGCCACATAGACACGGCGTACATGAACGCGAACTTCGAGAAATGGCTCAAGCGCCTGACCGCAGGCGGGGCAAGCTCCGCAGAGCTCGAGGCGATGCTCGACGAGCTGCACGGGTCGTTCGCGTCGCTCGACCAAGAGCAACAGCGCTATGCGGACCTCGTCATCCAGGCGGCCCAGGGTTTCGACCTCGAGCTGAAACCGGGAATGACCTTCATGGATTACATAAACGAGTTCCAGGCGAAGGGCAAGGCTGGTCAGATAAGAGCCCTCGTGGATGCTTTGGGCATCGACGAGCACCAGCTCAGGGCGCTCATGGCGCAGCACGTCACCGAAGCGAACATCAATGAATACGGCAGGCTAGATTCCCTGAAGAAGACGGCGAACATCGAGCTTGCCAAGCAATTCTTTTCCAAGAGGGAAGGCAAACCCGTGCCGCCGTTCAAGGTGTCTATCATGCTCGATGCGCTTTTACGGGAATTCATTCTTTCGGGCGGATTTGACATCGAGTAATACAGCGTTAGTGCGTTTGGTCCCCCGAGTACGTTATTGGGCAGAGCGAACCTGGGAACAGCGTAAGCTTGATGAACTTGCCACATTCGGAGGCGGGCATACGCCTTCCATGGCCGACAACTCGAATTACGCTGACGATGGAATCCTATGGGTAACATCGCAGGACGTAAAGGTCGACTACCTCGAAGACACAACGACGAAGCTGTCCAAGAAGGGCGCTTCTGAACTCAAACTATACGCTGTGGGAACATTATTAATGGTGACGAGAAGCGGCATCCTTCGGCATACGCTTCCCATCTCTATGCTGCGGAAACCCTCAACGGTCAACCAAGACATTCGGACAATTAACACCAACGATGAGTGCTCTTCGCTCTGGCTCATGCAGTACCTCAAGGCCCGGTCGAAAAACCTGCTTCTCGAGTACGGGAAGACCGGTACGACCGTCGAAAGCATTGACTTTGCAAAGATGAAGTCGATGTCTCTCATGCTTCCAGAACCGAGCGAACAGGAAGCTTTAGGACAGCTCTTCTATAAGCTCGACAACCTCCGCCTTGAAAGGCTATCGACACAAATGCAAGATCGACCTCAAGCGGAAGGACAGGGCCGATTAACCTTGATCTTAGCGGGTCAGGGCAATTGCTTCCATGTCCAGGGCGCCGCCGTTGTCCCATCCATCAGCGTAGCGCAAAAGGCTCATCATCTCGGGCAACTCCGCCCTGTCCTCGGATCTGCTCGCCACATTCACCGTGATTGCACTATGGTTGGAATGAGGGTCGAGCGCGACCGTGACTCTGTTGTTATCCGCACCCGCCCCGGCCTCGGTTTGGCCTCCGCAGCGTATAATGCGCCTGCCGCCATACGCCGCACGATAGAGGCCTGCGCCGCGGAGTCCCCGTATATGAGGTAGCGCCTTGACAAACCCCTCCCCTCTGCCGCAAACTGGGCAAAGCAGAGAACTCCAATGAAAAGGCGGGTGCACATGGGGCTGTTCAATGGCAGGAAGAAGTTCAAGGGCGGTGCGTTCTATGGCTTCCGCGACCTCGGCGACGGAGCCGACGAGCTCCTTTTGTTCCTCTCGCACGTCGAGAGGACCGCTGCTGCATCGGGTATAGAGATATCCGGCGAGCCCAAGCGCCTCGACGCAGGTGGGTTCTGGTTCGTCTATTACCCCCTTGCCGACGGCGGCGACCTCTCTATAGATCCGAGGCAGCTGGGTCCCTACGCAGACATTGACGTCCATCTCGACAGCAAGGTCGGCAAGGATGGCTGGAAACGCTTCATGGACGCGCTGGGGAAGAGCCTCGAATCGGACGCGCATTTCGACGATCCAAGGACGCCCTGGAAATAGAAGGAGAAGAGCATCATGACCATCAAGAGCAAGATGACGAGCTATGGCCTTGTGGAGATCGTGGATGCCGGGACGAGCCCGCGCTACCGCCTCTACGTCGCGGGAAGCCTCATGAAACAGTCCGACGATTTGAGTGCCATCATGTGGGAGTTCGACCACTCGTACTGCTAGGGGTACGCATGCAGCGGACGGGGGCTCGGCGAGGTCGAGGTGGATTCGAGCCAAAATCGCGTGCTGCACGGTGATGCCCTCTTCACGGTGTCTTCTGAGACTCCCGAAGAGGTAGGCATGTCCTCCATTTGGCTCTCTGACCTCGACAATCTCTATCTGAACAGTTTCTGCTTCGGCTACAGACAAAACGGCGGTTTCGACCCTTACTACCTCGCATACATGCTGAGGTCCAAATCGGTGCGTGAAGACATCGAGCTGCTCGCTCAAGGCATATCGCGCTTCAACATCTCCAAGGGAAAGGTGATGGAGGTTGAGGTGCCCATACCTGAGATGGCAGAACAAAGGCAAGTCGGCGCACTTTTCTACCAGCTCGACAACTTCATCACCCTTCATCTTCGAGAGCCGCCCTATTGACTTACGCTGCGAGAGTTACACAAGGCTTGTAAGAGACCTCATGACCAGGTCGACATCCTTGTTCTCGAGCTCCTGTATGACGTGCAGGTACGTCTTCTCCGTTGTGTTCATGCTTGCATGCCCCAACCGCTTTGCGACGCTTGCGACCGACACCCCCGCGAACAGCAGAAGCGAGGCATGCGTGTGTCTGAGTCCGTGTATAGATATCACGGGTACGCCGGCCTGCTTGCACAATCGTGCGAGCACCTCGTTGGCGGTGGAGTTGTATACGTGCTTTCCCTCTTTGACAAAAAGTGGTTTATCATCTGGGAGATCCTTGACGAGTGCCGAGAATTGCACGATGAGCTGCCAGTCGATTTGGACCTTACGAACTGAGGACCTGTTCTTTGTCGGCACGAACCCGCCGCCGTTCTTGTAGTCCCACGTCTTGCTCACCGATAGCGTTTGACGGCCGAAGTCAAAATCCGCCGGAGTGACAGCCATCGCCTCGGAGAACCGGAGCCCCGTCTTCGCAACAAGGAGGATAAACCATTCCCAGCCGATATCTTGGCCAAGATTGAGACTTGCCAGCAGCTTGTGCAGCTCGAATTGGTTGAGGTAGCGGTTCTTTTTCGGTCCGGGCGCCTTGCCCTTGATGATTGCCTTTCTTGTCGGATCGCGCAGCTCGAATTGGTTGAGGTAGCGGTTCTTTTTCGGTCCGGGCGCCTTGCCCTTGATGATTGCCTTTCTTGTCGGATCGCGAGGAATGAGACCCTCGTCCACCGCGTCGAGTATCGCCCCCTTCAGCTGGTGGTGGAAGTCCATGGTCGTCTGCCTCTCGTGCGTCCTCGCGTACTGGTTGAGGAGTCCTTGGTAGGCTATCCTGTCGAGATTGCCGAGCGTGAGGTCAGGGGCGAGCCTCTCGACCCATGCGAGGGCGAGGCTGTACTTGTTGAGGGTGACCTGCCTTACGGCGCCCTCCTTGTAGACGGCGATCCACTCCCTGTAGTACGTGCAGAGGAGGTCGTCCTTGGTGAGCTGGCTGAGCATGCTGCTCTCCTCTCCTTCTTCGTGACTGGGCGGCTCTCGAAGGGAGAACGAGACAAGTATTAGTGTCATGGGGATGTTGCCGCGAGTGGTCACTTCGTCACCCTGATGAAGGGTGATGAGGTTGTCGAGACCAGAGAAGACATCGCCGATTGCCTCCTGTTCGGCGATGCTTGGATAGGCGATGTCGATCTCCTTGAGGTCCTCGTTGTGGAGATGGACCACGGTCTTTCCCTGGGCGCGTTTTGCCATCTGGTCGTGAGGGCTTGCACCCGTGATCGCGAGCGCGAGGAAAGTCTGGTCAAGCTCATCGTTCGGCCGAACAACGTTGAGGTCGCCGCCCAGCAAAACACCAGATTGACGCACCGCCGAAGCGACGGAGATGTCCTCGGCCGTCTCGCCAGACCCGGGAACGATGACCTCGTTGCCCTGGCTCTTGACGGAGCCCTCTCGTTCGAGGGCAAACGTGTCAACATCCGATATGACTGTCTCATAGTTCGTGTATAGGCGGCCATAGAGGATGATGGGCGTCCCCTCGTCCCTCAAATCCGCCTTTGAGTATCCTTGACCTTTAGAGAATTCGGCCAGCTCACCCAACTTACGCTGTTCCCAAG
>CADAKR010000132.1 GCA_902788545.1 uncultured Coriobacteriaceae bacterium | reverse complement strand
CCCTGGCCGCCTTGCGCACGGCGTTTTTCGGCAGCAACGACACGTCGGGCATGCCGCCTGCAAGCGAGATGATGTCGGGTCGGGTCGCCGCCGCGAACAGCAGGCGGACCGCCGAGGGACGCATCTTCGTGATGCGTCGGGCTACCTTGTCGGGAGCCGTTTCGAATTTGATGTGAGCACTATTCATGCCAGACAGGTTAGCACAGCAATGTTAAGAAAGCGGGTCGCTTCGTTAAATGCACGCAGCGCCTCCAAGTCATCGCGGAAGCTCAACTGCACGCGCGCCTCACCTGCTTGTTCGTCGGTCCATTCGGTCGTGCCGACGAACGAATCGGCTGCCTGTGCCGCAGCGCGCGTTTGCAGGCTGATGGCCAGATGCTCCAAAAGGTGCGCGGTCGACGTGTGCTCCATCACGTCGCCGAACGCCGCGCCCTTCGCATTGACGCAGGCATGGTGCGGAAGGTCGGGGAACCGCTCTGCCGCGAAGGCCGCCAAGCCCGGCGTGGTGCGGCGGAACCGCTCGTCTGGGATGACGATATCGCACACGAGGCGACCCGTCTGCACCGTGATGGTGCGCACCTGGATGGGTGCGGCAGAGGGGTCGGGCCCCGCTGTCACATCCCCCTGACTTGCCAACTCACTCATTTCCATTGTTCTCCTCGGCTGGCCGCTCTTCGGCGGGAGGCTCCTCGGCGGGCGCCTCCTCGCCAGCAGGCTCTTCTTCGTAATTGCCTTCCTCGTACTCGGCGGCTTGGGCGGCGGCTTCCTCGGCTGCCCTGCGCTCCTCCGCCTTGCGGGCCTCTTCCTCGGCTTTCTTCTTCGCCTCGGCGTCGGCCCTCTCCTTTTCGAGCGCCTTTGCATCGGGCTCGCGCGAGAACGCGATGATGCCCTCGCCTGCAGGCAGCGCGGTCTCGTGGCCCTGCGCCGTGTCGATGAGCTCCCTGAACTGGCGCAGCAGGTCGTCAACCGCCGTGCCCGTGCTGGTGAACTGGTCGCCGTCGGTGATGACCAGGTATTGGCGGTCATCGCTGAACCAATAACGTCCCTGGCCATTCATTGGGCCGAACGTATAGCGAATGGTCTTGTCTTGCGTGTTGAGCTCGTATTGGTACACGACGTCGTTCGTGAGGTGGATGGACGTCGCGTCGATTTCGACCGGCACCGTCGTGCCGACGACGTACCACTGCCCTTGCAAGTCGGCGTGGTCGTCGAAGCGGTACCAGCGATTCCAGGTGTAGAAGAGCCCCGCAGCGATGAGCGCGACGAACAAGACGGCGCCGATGACGATTGCGATCCGCCTCTTGAGCGACATGGGGGGCTTGGGCGCTGGCTCACGCGGGGGTCGGGCGGGCCTGCCTTCCACCTGATCGCCCTGCGGCTCGGGAACTTGGCCGTCAGGCTGCTCAGCAGGCTGGTCTTCTGGCTGGCTTTCTGGCTGGTCGGCTGCCTGTTGCACCGTTTGCTCGACGGGCTGTGCCTGCATGCGGCCCTCGGCATCCGCGGGCGCATCTGGAACTGCCGCTGGTGCCGGTTCGATTGGCGCTTCAGGTGGGGGCTCGACCGCTTCAGGCTGCCTTTCCCCAAGCTGCGAAATCCGCTCGGTGGGCTGTTCGGCCAAAGACGCGAACCAGCGGTCATCGGCCTCTTTCTGCGCCTGCGTGCGCCTGCCGAATTCCGGCGTTATCACAACGGCGCTTTTAGCGGGCTCTGCTGGTTTTGGAGGCTCGGCGGAAGGGGCTGGGATGTCGACAGGCTCAGGCGCTTTTGCCTCGCCCTTTGTGCGGCCCTTGCGATCAACCCGACGTTTATGCACGTCGGATGCCTTATACACCCGCGAGGGCGCATTTCCGCTGCGCTGTGAGTCGTCGTTTCTCGCCATGCTTCGTTTCTAGTCTGTGTTGAGCAAGTATGAACCGACGACATTATACCGCGTCGCCTCGGAGATAGGCGACAGTGCCAACCTGGACGCTCGCCTCAGAGGTGGACGCCCATCTCTGAGGCGAGCGTCCAGGTTTTGGGAGTTAGCTTTGCAGGAGGGCGGCGACTTTGCCGAGCAGCGGCTCGAAGGAGACGCCGCGCTCCTGGAAGTGCGGCTGCTTGGTCGACACCTCGATGGCGTCGCGCGTCAGCGTGCCGGCGAACCAAGCCGCCTCGTACAGCGACTTGCCGGCCATGACGCCTGCCAGCAAACACGAGCAGTACAGATCGCCCGTCCCGTGCAGCATGTAGGGGATGAACTCGTTGTGCACCTCGAAGGCATCGCAGTCAATGCCGCCGACGAAGTTGCGGATCTCGTTTTCGCCTTCGCGCTGAATGCCCTTGAGCACCACGTTCTTCGCGCCCTTCGCGATGAGCGCGTCGATGATCTCCTTCGCCTCGGCGTCGGTGATGTCGGTGCCCGTCCATTCGCGGCCGAGGATGATGGCGGCCTCGGTGAGGTTCGGCGTCAGGATGTCGGCCTCGCAGGCGAGGTCGGCCATGGCTTGGCACAGCTCGGGCGTGTACGTGGGATACACCTGGCCGTGATCGGCCATGACAGGATCGACCACGCGCAGCGCGTTCGGATAGGTGGCGTAGATGTCGCGAATGATGTCGACCTGCTCGGGCGCGCCGAGAAAACCCGAGTACACGGCATCGATTTCCACGTCGATGCCTTTCCAGGCAGCCAGGTAATCGGCAAGGATGTCGGTCGTGTCGTGCATGTACCAACCGGGAAACGCCGTATGCGAGCTGAACAGCCCCGTCGGCACGGGGCACACGTCGGCGCCGGCGGCCGACAGCACGGGAATGGCCACGCCAAGCGAGCATTTCCCGTAACCGCATAGGTCGTGCACGGCGGCAATACGGGGAATGTAAGCGCCTTCGCGCTTGTACAAGATGGGCGTGCGGGGTGTTTGCTTGACTGACATGAACGGCTTCTTTCTCTTCGTTTGAGCCACAGCAGCATAGCACTATGAACCAACCGTCTGTAAAATAAATATGAGTACGCCGGCCATCGTTAATAGCGATAACGCACACACCAGGCGCCCGAACTTCAGGAGGAATAGCGAAGCGACATTATCCTTCGGAGTCTTCCGATCTGTTCGACTCCTCTGCCGGCGCCTCGGCTGTTTCCTCCGTGTCGCCGTACAAAGCCGCGTTGTACCAGAATGCTGGTGGCCCAATGATCCCTTCGGCGTTCTTCACGAAGAAAGAATTCGGGTCAAGCCCATCACCGATATCAATGGCCTGGTAAATATACTCATTAGCATCGATCATCCAGCCATCGGCTTTCAAGGCGTCGTCGACGATGCATTGCCTGTTGCCGTGATACACATCGGTGACGAAAACGGCTCCGTGATCGCTTTCGTTGCCGGTTTGGAGAAGCACGATGGCAAGCTGAGCGGTGGCATCTTCGTATCCGAAATAACGGAGGACCCATTGCATAGCCGCAGCATTGTTGAAGCAATTGCCGCCGCCATCGGTCAGGAATTGCCGAGTGTAATCGTACTGCCATCCAACGAAATCGGGATGCCTGTTGTTCAACCGCTCGGTGGTGGGATATTGGCTGAGCAAGGCGACGTACGTGTTGTAAGCGTTCACAGACGGGTCTTTCGAAGTGCTGTTTTCATCGCACATCCCCTTGATGAAAGCGTCGATTTCGGAATCGCCCGTCGTAAACATACCGCTTTTCACCCAGGGATCCTCGACGCCCAATTCAGATCCGGCTGCAATGGGAAACACATCATTGCACTTCATCGCCACTTTTCTCATCACGATTGCCGGTATGCCGCCTGCCTCCATGGAGTCGCGCGTTTCCTCCACGCGCTGCACGATGGAACTGGAGGCGGCCGAGGTTTCCGCTGAAGCCACGCTCGCCGCTTGGGAAGACGACGCGTCTTTACCCGCCGACGTCGCACACGTTACAAGCTGGACGATAAGGAACACAGCCACGAAGAGTGCAACGATCGCAATGATGCGGTTGCGCCAAACCGGCGTAGTGCGAAGGGGGCGCCGTTCGGTAGAGGTGTTGGGTCGCCTGCTCGCTGAGCGAGATGACGGCCCGCCTCGACCTGCCTGCCTGCTTTGCTGCGCGCCCCGAGTGTTGCGCCGTGGTGGCTCACTATTCGTTGGTTTTACTATCTTCGTCATCGAACATGGACCATTCGTCTTCCTCGTCCTCGGGACGGGGGCCGCGATCGACGAACGTCTTGCGGGTACGTAACTCCAAGAGCGCCGCGATGATGATGCACAGCACAATCGAAGCGCCGATGAGCACGCCGATGCCCGCATACGTCTCGAACAGGAAATGGTATATCGCAGAAAAATCCATGCCGAACATGGTACCACTAAGCGGTTGGCCGTTTCCTTGAAGATGTGAAAGTGCCGTATGGTTTGGAATATACTGGGTGCCACGTCTATCGAAGAAGGAGTGCTCCACCATGCTCGACATCAAGTTCGTCCGCGAGAACCAAGAAGCCGTCGCCGAGGCGATGCGCAACCGCCACGCCGATTGGGATGGCGAGAAGTTCGCGCAGCTCGACGAGGCACGTCGCGCTGCCATCATGAAGGAAGAGGCGCTCCAGGCCGAGCGCAACACGCTGTCGAAGCAAATCGGCGTGCTCATGAAGGACGGCAAGCGTG
Source organism: uncultured Coriobacteriaceae bacterium (assembly GCA_902788545.1). Classification (GTDB taxonomy): domain Bacteria; phylum Actinomycetota; class Coriobacteriia; order Coriobacteriales; family Eggerthellaceae; genus UBA9715. Next base: position 130 of record CADAKR010000132.1, on the reverse strand, counting down.
ACGAAGCCGACGCTGCGAAGGCGCGCGTGGCCGAGATCAAAGACGAGCTCGTCGGTGCAAGCGACGAACGTGAGGAAATCGACGCGAAGCTGCAGGACCTGCTGCTCCATACGCCCAACATGCCTTCCGA
>CADAKR010000131.1 GCA_902788545.1 uncultured Coriobacteriaceae bacterium | reverse complement strand
TGTTCGACATGAAGACCGAGAAGGAAGTTGACATGGGCGGTACGTTCGACTTCTTTGGCGAGAAGAGCCACCCAGATTACACCAACATCACCGAGGAGCAGTACGCCAACCGCATGATCTTGCGCGATGCCATGTTGGCCCACGGGTTCAAGCCGCTGGCGGAAGAGTGGTGGCATTTCACCCTGGAAAACGAGCCGTACCCAGACACGTATTTCACGTTTCCCGTGAACAGCGATTCGATTGCCGGTAAATAGACGCAAGTTGACAGGAGCACCCATGCCGAACGAAACGATGCCTTCCACAGCGACCCGCCGCGCGTTTCTCAAGGGAGCCGGGCTTGCCGTGGCGCCCATGCTGCTGCTTTCGTCGTGCGCGCCGGCGCAGCAACAACCGCAGCAGAGCCAGGAATCGTCGGGTCAGCCGAAAACCACATCGGAAGGCGTGAACACCCCAGTTACGGTTAGCTACGAGGGCAAGCGGGCAGATGCCGGGTACTTCTTGGCCGAAGGGGATACCGTTGCCGTCATAACGCCCTCGGCGCTCCCCAGCCAAGAGCAGGTCGACGCAACTGTTAAAGGCTTGAAGTCTTGGGGGTCGGTATTTGCCAGACCTCAACGTTCCTGTGGCATTCGGGTTCCCGGCGGGTCACGGTGATGCGAATTACCCGCTGCTCATAGGCGCCGAAGCCCATCTGAACGTGGCCAATGGCAGTTTCACCCTAGGCTGGCTCTGATTTATTCCCCCGAAGAGCGCCGCCGCGTGCGCAGTTCTTTCAGTTCGGCGAGCCGATCGGCGAACAGCCCCTCGCGGCCTTCTCGCGTTGGCGCGTAATACTCGGCTCCGACGAGCGAGTCGGGTAGGCACTGCATGTCGGCGGCCACTTTGTCCTGCTCGTAGTGCGCCAACCGGTAGCCTTTGCCATAGCCGAGGTCTTGCATCAGCACCAAGGTGATTAGCCAGGAGGAGTACGACGGGCTCTTCGGCACAAACGGAACGCTCAAGTACTGAGGCCGATGCCTTCCGCTTAGATTTTCATTCCCGAGACGTTTACCCCGGGTGAGCGTCTCATTGATGTAATAGACGAAGTCGATGGGGCGAGACGGAGTTCGCGCCATCGACTTCTGCCGCGTCGCGGACGTCCGCTACAAGACGTTCGTGTTCAAGAAGCGAGATTTTTCTGCTTGGAGAATAAGAAAAGCCTTTGCGCTACGAGCGCTCGAGCGGCTGGCCGTAGTGTTCGAGGGCATACCTCGCGTACGGCAACGGCTTGTGCAGCCTTTCTTCAGGGTTGTCGCTGTCGTCGAAGGGCCCGCATGCGTCGATTGCCTTGTAGCACCAATCAATGGCGGCCTCTTTGTCTTTATCCTGTCCGATTCCGTTGGCGTTCATGAGCACAAGCCCGCACATGCACATCGCCGCGCTGCGATCGCCCTCGTCGAGGGCGTTCTGGAAGATCTCGCGCGCCTTCGCGGGATCGGCCTCGACGCCAAGGCCGCTCATGTACACCGCGCCGAGCGAATAGGAAAAGCCGCCTGCCGCCTCTTTTCCGTACCACTCAACCATCTTGCCGGGATCGCTTTCTGCAATGTCGGTGTCAGGGCGGTACGTATCGCCCACACGCCGGCAAGCCAGGTAATAGCCCTCGTCTGCCGCCTTCTGGTACCACTCGAGCGCCTTGGCCTGGTCAGCTTCGGCGCCGATGGCATAACGATTCAGGTCGCCCAAGCCCACGCGAGCGGCGTTACGGGTCGCGAAATCCTCGCTTTCGAGCGCGGCGGTGTAGTTGGCTTGCGCTTTCGCAGCGTCAACTGCGACACCGTTGTCGAAGCCGCAGATGCCGCTGTAGAGGTTGCCCAACCCCACATTGCCCATCAGGCATCCCCCGTCGGCCGCCTTCTGGTAAAGCTCGATTGCCTTCTGGACGTCCTTATCGACCCCGTAGCCCGTCTCGTAGAGCGTGCCGAGGCCGTAGTATCCGTAGGACGAACCTTTGTCGACTGCTTTCTGGTAGAAGGCGAGCACCTCGGGCCAGCGACCGGCGTCTTGGTCGTATCGGCGCACGTCACCAAGCCAGTAATAGGCTTCGGCGCTGCCGAACTCGGTTGCCTTTTGGAATGCGTCGCGCGCCTTGGCCATGTCGAAGGCCTTGCCGTTGATGCCGAACCAGTAATCAATGCCCTCGTCGAGCATCATCTTGTCCTCGGACACCATCATGCCATCTGGCGAAGCCGAACTTGCGCTTGCGCTGGCGCTGGCTGCGCTGCCCGATGCCGCCGACGAGGCACTTCCGCTCCCGCCGCATCCGGCGAGCCCCAACGCCAGCGCGAATGTGCAGCATGCCAATGCGACTACCAGGGATTTCTTCATGACCTCCACCTTTCACATCAAGCTCGTTATCCACGTGCGCAGCCATTGTTACCACGGAAGCAGGCTACGGAGCATACGAACCTATAAAAACCTACCAAAAACATCAGACAGCGGGGGCTGGATTCGAACCAACGACCTCCGGGTTATGAGTGCGTAAAGACGACCCGACAGTGCATGACACAAAACGACAAAAGTACCTTCTACCAGCCCTTTTCTATGACACTGGTACCTATGCAAGACACGATGCGACACTGGTTTTTCGGCCAGAGTCACGGCAAAGTCACGGCACCCGCTAAGCAAACGCCCAGCTCGGGTGCCGAGGAAGGAAGGTAGCAATGTCAGCCACGAAAACTAACTGGTCCGCGTTGCAGCAGGCCGAGGACATGGCCTAAACGCTTTCCAAACCCATTGGGGTCCAAAAATAAGTCCTTCTAGTACCAGTCGTGTTTCTCTGCCCTGTCGAGCGCGGAGATGCGCGCCATCTCTTCCTCAGTGAGCGAGAAGCCATGTATATCAAGGTCCTCAGCAATGTGCGCGGGGTTGGACGACCCCGGGATGACGACTATGCCGCGCTGACGGTTCCAACGCAGGATCACCTGAGGCACAGACACGCCGCGCGCCTGGGCGATGACAGTGAGCTCGGGATCTGCGAGCAACTCATCGTTGTGGCCACGCCCGCCGAGCGGATACCAACCCTCGACAACGATACCCAGGCTCTGGATATAGGACACGGCATCCTGCTCTTGGTAGTAGGGATGGATCTCGTTCTGCACAAGGGCGGGAATGGTGTCCACCTGCGGAAGAAACGATTCGAGTTCATCGATGTACCAGTTGGAGAGCCCGAGCGAGCGCACTTTGCCCGCAGCGACCGCACGCTCCATGGCCCGATAGGCCTCGACGTCCCCTTCGCCGGGATGGTGCAACAGCATGAGGTCTACATAGCCGATGTCCAGCTTCGCCAGCGCCTCCTCGATGGCCGACTCTGGGTTCGTGAATTGGCTGGGATAGAGCTTGGTGGTGACGAACAGCTCCTCGCGCGGCACGCCGCAGGTTCTCACGCCCTCACCCACGGCGTCCTCGTTATGGTACATGTACGCCGTATCTATGAGCCTTCCGCCCGCCGCGGCGAGCGCGTGGATGGAGTTTGTGCAGGTAGCGTAGTCAAGCGCATACGTACCGAGCCCCTGCGTCGGCATCTCGTAGCCGCTATTCAAAACGACAGTCTTCGGCGTTTCTGCAGACGCCCCACTCCCCAAGGCGTCACGATCCTGCCGTTTGGCAGATGCGTTGCCGGCCTCCGAGGAATCGCCTCCAACGGTAGAGGATCGAGGCCCGCCATCTTGAGCAGCGCACCCCGAAAGCGCCAAGGCGGCCGAGGTCGCCAACCCCAGCCGCAAGAAGGAACGTCTGCTTAGCGCGATGCCCATTTTCCTGGAACCCTCTACAGGTACTGCCGATAGAAGCACTCGAGCTTATCCCAAGGGATGACCTTGTTCTCTCCGCCATCGTAGAGATCGGTGTGGGAGGCGCCGGGGATTATGAGCAGCTCCTTATTGTCGACGTGGGCATTGCCATCGACCATGTTCGCATAGGCGTCGCGTCCGAAGTAGCAGCTGTGTGCCTCCTCGCCATGCACGACGAGCACGGCCGAGCGAATCTCGCTGGAGTAGCGAAGGATGGGCTGGTTCATGAAGGACTGGCAGCCGATCACGTTCCAGCCACCGTTGGAGTTGAGCGAGCGGGGATGGTAGCCGCGAGGCGTCTTGTAGTAGTCGTAGTAGTCGGCCACGAACTTGGGGGCGTCCGCGGGCAGCGGGTCGACCACGCCGCCGCCGAGCGCGTACTCCCCGGCCCGCAGGTCGGCGAGGCGCTGCGCGCACATCGCCTCGCGCTTTGCGTGGCGGGCCTCCTCGCTGTCCTCGGTGTCGAAGTAGCCGTTCGCGTTCACGCGCGTCATGTCGTACATGGTGGAAGCCACCGTGGCCTTCACACGCGTGTCGAGTGCGGCAGTGTTGAGCGCCATACCGCCCCAACCGCAAATACCGAGGATGCCGATGCGCTCGGCATCCACTTGCCCGTGCAAGCTCAGGAAATCCACAGCCGCCATGAAGTCCTCGGTGTTGATGTCGGGCGAGGCCATGTAGCGGGGCTGACCGCCGCTCTCGCCCGTGAAGCTCGGGTCGAAGGCGAGCGTTACGAACCCGCGCTCGGCGAGCGTCTGCGCGTAGAGGCCCGAGCACTGCTCTTTCACCGCGCCGAAGGGACCGCACACGGCGATTGCGGGAAGCTTGCCCTCAGCGCTCTGTATAGAGGTCGGCTGCCAGCGTGATGCCATAACGGTTGGGGAAGATGACTTTCTCGTGGTTCACGAAATCGCTCTTGGGAAAGGTCTTGTCCCATTCTGTGACAAGTCGAAGGTTTTCGATTTTGATCATGGCGTGCTCCTTAAGTCGCGCTTTTCATTCGCCCACATTCTCCTGCACCGCGCAATACCACGCTAATGGTAATATCGTATTTCATGATATAACCAATGCGACTATCAAAAGGGGATGGCGTCCATGGAGATCCGTACGCTGCGTTACTTCCTAGCCGTAGCGCAGGAGGAGAATATGACCCGTGCCGCAACACGACTGCACCTGACTCAGCCGACGCTTTCCAAAGCGCTCAAGTCGCTTGAGGCCGAGCTGGATGCGCGACTCTTCGTCCGACATAGCTTCAGCATCGAGCTCACCGACGAGGGGCGCCTGCTGCGCGACCGCGCACGAGACTTGGTGGGACTCGCAGACAAAATCGAGGGCGAGTTCCGCTCGATCGACAACCAGCTTGCCGGCGAGCTGCGATTGGGCATGGCGGAGTCGTATCAGATACGCCTCGTCGCACAGGAACTGCGAAAACTCAAGGAATCGTGCCCTGGGCTGTGCTACCACGTGACGAGCGGCGATACCGAACAGGTGACTGAGCGACTCGACCGGGGCTTGCTCGACTTCGCAGTGCTCTGCGAGAGGCCCGACGGACAGCGCTACAACTGGATCGAACTGCCCGAGCGGGACTTGTGGGGCGTCGTAATGCGAGATGACCACCCACTTGCACAGCATGTGACGGTCACGCCTCCGGACCTCGTGGGCGAGCCGCTTTTCGTGTCCGAGCAGGGATGGCGAGGAGACATCGCGCGGTGGGCAGGCGACTGCTTTTCGGGATTTCGCCTGGAAGGCACTTTCAGGCTGTCGTACAACGCATCGGTGTTCGCCCGCGAGGGCTTGGGGCTGCTGCTCACCTTCGACCGCCTCGTGGACACTTCGCCGGAAAGCGGCCTCGTTTTCCGTCCGCTTGATCCGCTTGCCGAGGTGACGCTCTACCTCGCATGGGGCAAACGACAGCTCATGACCCCCATTGCAGGTAGGTTCGTTGAACAGGTGCGATCGTCTTTCGAACATTGACCTTCGGGTTATGAGCTGGTGCTTCCGGCTTCCCCGCGCAGTGCTTGTGCAATCGGCGAGCCAATCGTGCCCTGAAAGCAGAGCGCCTACAGGCAGATCGACATGTAGAGTGGGAGGAACACCCTGTCACCTTCGATCTTCAGGGGCTTGGTATGGAGAACGTACTCGGTGCCGACGCGCTTGCCGAACTTCGCCTTGAACTTGTTGAGGGAAACC
>CADAKR010000130.1 GCA_902788545.1 uncultured Coriobacteriaceae bacterium | reverse complement strand
ATGTCCATGCGCTCGCAGGGACTCGGCATGATGTTCATGATCGACCTGGACGGCTTCAAGCGAGTGAACGACGAGTTGGGCCACTTGACTGGCGACGCGCTTCTTCGCGATGTCGCGAGCACGCTTGTCGAGCATTTCAGGGAAAGCGATGTGCTGGGCCGTTACGGTGGCGATGAGTTCGTCGCTTTCGTTCCCGTGGCAATGGGCGACCCGCGTCAAATCGCCGAGCGCCGCTGTAAGGACATCATCGATTCCATTTCGCGGATAGAGGTTCCCGACGGTACGCATGCTGGATGCAGCGTCGGAGTTGCAATTTCCAAGGATCGAGAAGCGACGTTCTACGACTTGCTCGAAGTTGCCGATCAGGCCATGTACAAGAGCAAGGTTGGCGGTAAGGGCACGTTCACGATAATCGACATGGAATAGTCCGGCTAAGAAAAGCGCCCGCTCGATGCAGGCGCTTTTCTTCGTTAGAAGATCTTCTTGAGACTTCCCAAGAGGCCACGGGCAACTCCGCTGCCAAGGGAGCGGCTTGCGGAGGTGAGGGCGGCGTCGAAGAACTTCTCCTTGGCCTTGCGCTCGGCCTCCTCTTGTTTCAGGCGGGCCTTTTCCTCGGCTTCGGCCTTCCTGGCAGCTTCTCGCTCTTCGCGCTCGGCCTGGCGTTGCGCCTCTCGCGCTTCGCGCTCAGCTTGCTGCTGGGCGGCCTTGGCTTCGCGTTCTGCTTGCCTTTCCTCGGCGACACGCTGCTTCTCGGCCTCTTTCTCTTCCGCGATGCGCTGCTTTTCGGCTTCCTTCTCCTCGGCGATGCGCTGCTTTTCCTGTTCAGCGGCAATACGGGCTTCTTCGGCAGCCTGCTGGGCGGCTAATATGTTCGCGTTCAGAATCTCGTAAGCGCTTTCGCGGTCGATCGCCGTCTCGTATTTCGTGAGAAGCTGGTCGTTGTTGACGATGTAGCTCTTATCGTCGTCGGGCGCAGCGTCCATCGAGCACGTGGGCGCGATCACCATTGCACGTTGGACGACGGAAGGTGTTCCGTCTTCCTGGAGGAAGCTGATGAGCGCCTCGCCCGTGCCGAGCTCGGTGATGACTTGGGCCGTGTCGAAATCGGGGTTTTCGCGGAAGCTCTCGGCGGCTGCCTTGATGGCTTTCTGCTCGGCGGGAGTGTAGGCGCGAAGGGCGTGCTGCACCTTGTTGGAAGGCTGTGCGAGCACGGGATTGGGGATGTCGGAGGGGCTTTGCGTGATGAAGTACACGCCAACGCCCTTGGAGCGCACGAGTTTGACGATCTGCTCGACCTTTTCCACGAGGGCGCGCGGGGCGTTGTTGAACAACAGGTGCGCCTCGTCGAAGAAGAAGCAGACTTTGGGCTTGTCGAGATCGCCAACCTCGGGCATCGACTCGTAGAGCTCGGAGAGCATCCACAGCAAGAACGTCGAATAGAGCAGGGGAGACTGCACGAGCCGCACGCAATGGAGCACGTTGATGTAGCCGTTGCCCTCGGAATCGAGCTGCAGCCAATCGTTGATGTCGAGGGCGGGCTCGCCGAAGAAGATGTCGCCGCCGGCGTCTTCGAGCTGCAGCAGCGCGCGCTGGATGGCCCCGATCGACTGCGTGGCGATCTGGCCGTAGGACAGGGTATAGTCCTTGGCATGCTCGCCGACGTGGCTGACCATCGCGCGAAGGTCTTTCAGGTCGAGCAGCAGCAGGCCCTCATCGTCGGCAACGTGGAACACGATGTTCAAGACACCTTCCTGCACATCGGTGAGATCGAGCAGGCGAGCGAGGAGAATGGGGCCCATTTCGGAAATCGTCGTGCGACACGGAATTCCGCCTTCGCCGTACACATCCCAGAAACGCGTCGGACAGCCGTGGAAGTTGTAATCATGTATGCCAAGCTTCGCAAGACGCTCAACGAGCTTCTCAGATGCTTCTCCTGGCACGGCAACGCCCGATACGTCGCCTTTCACGTCGGCAAGGAAGACCGGGATGCCGGCATCGCTCATGGATTGGGCGATGGTCTTGAGCGTGACCGTCTTTCCCGTGCCCGTGGCGCCTGTGATCAAACCGTGTCTGTTAGCGAGTTTGGGGAGAAGGTAAACCGGTTCCGACCCCTGTGCGATTTGCAGCTTTCCGTCGATGTACATGAATGCTCCTTCGCTAGCGTGGACGAACTAAGGCCATTGTATAAGATGTGAGAGGTTGAATGCGGCACTCGCTTGTTCGCGCTTAGAAAAAAGGCCCTCGGCAAAGCGAGGGCCAGCCTTTGATGGCGGATATGTTATAGGACAAGCTTCCAGAGGCCGTGGAGGTTGCAATACTCGAAGACCTCCAATGGCTTTTGGCCGCCGAGGACGATTTCGGCATGCGGGGCCTCGCCGGGCTTGAGGCAGCGAGCCAGTACGCCCTCTTCGGTTACGACGTAAACCCACTGGATGAAATGGGCATCTTCCATGGGGTGATCGACGCTTCCGACGTTGACGACGATCTTGTCGCCATCGATCGTGGCGACGGGAACGTGCTTTTCCTGGGCAGCGTCTGTCGTGTTCGGTTCGATGACCTTCATGGGCTGACCGCAGCACGACAGCGTGCCGCCACCGTCAACGGCCTTCACGACAATGTTTCCGCACACCTCGCAACGGTAAAACGTGGACCTTTTCATGGGAACCGCCTTTCGTAGTAGACATTTCCAACATGAATCATGATAGCAAATCGGGACAGGTGTCCTGCCCGTGTTCCGATTTGTAGAATTGCGGTTTACTCCTTGCAAACCAAACGCGATACCAGTAATATACTCATTCGCTAACGGGTGGTGGCGCAGTTTGGTAGCGCACTTGACTGGGGGTCAAGGGGTCGCAGGTTCAAATCCTGTCCACCCGACCAGTAAACAACGGTTCCCGACAACGGGAGCCGTTTTTTTACATCTCAGGGTTGTATGGCTCGATCCTGCGGGGCAGTTGAGCGGTCTGCGCAGGCAGACGGCGCACATTTTGGGGTGGGCGGTGTCGTATTCGCCGATTACCGAGGGCAAACGGCGCGAAACGCTTGTGAAACATTGCCCATTTCAGCCGTAATTTAAAATATTCCCATCATGTTCGCATAGCTCTTTGAAGACGTGTCCTTGGGGCCGTCTTTTTGTAGAATGCTAAGAAATGCAGTAGTTTAAGGGACTAGAGGAGATCAACGTGGAGCTCATATCGTTTCTGATCCTGTTTCCTTTGGCAGTGGCAATCATATTGCTGTTCGTGAAAGCTGATTGGCCCCGCAATGTCATCGTGGGGGTTTCGGCTGCCGCCATCGCGGTGGCATCGATCGTGCTTGCCATGCAAAACCTCGGCGCACCGTGGATAGGCTTCGAGTTCTCTTCGCCGATCGTCGATTACGTCGGGTTGGCCATCGGGGTCGTAATCGCGGCATGCGTCATAGCGTTCGGGTACAAATACAAGAATTACCTCGCTATCGCCCTTGCCGTCATACAGGTTGTAGGCTCGGTCGTCTTCGATCTCGGCTTTGCACATCAGGCCGAGGTTCGCGTGGGGCTCTACCTCGATTCGCTTTCCCTGGTCATGGCACTGATCATCGGCGTCATAGGCAGCGGCATCTGCGTGTATGCGCTCGGGTACATGATGGACTTCCAAAAGCACCTCGACGAGCATGGCGAGGCAGAGGGGCTCACCGAATTGCAGCGCGCCGACCGCAGGCCGCGCTTCTTCGCCCTCATGTTCTTGTTCTTGTCGGCCATGTTCGTCATCGTGTTCTCGAACAACATGTCCTGGATGTTCACCGGCTGGGAAGTCACGACGCTGTGCTCGTTTTTGCTCATCGCCTACACGCGCACGGACGAGGCCGTCAAAAACGCGTTTCGCCAGATCATCATGAACATCGCTGGCGGCATCGGCTTTTTGGTGGCGTTGTTCCTCGCCGTCACCCTGGCCGGCACGCTTTCCTTCGAGCGGTTCGTGCTCATCGGGCTCGAACATCCCGAGCTCGTCACCGTAGCGGTATGCGCGCTCGCTTTCGCCGGCCTCACCAAAGCCGCCCAGATGCCGTTTCACACCTGGCTGCTCGGCGCCATGGTCGCGCCCACACCGACGTCGGCGCTGCTTCACTCGTCGACGATGGTCAAGGCCGGCGTGTTCTTGCTCATCAAGCTTGCCCCGCTGTTCATCGTCTGCACGATACCGGCGAGCATGGTCATCCTCGTCGGCGGTTTCACGTTCATGATGTGCTCGTTCATGGCGATTTCGCAGACGAACGCGAAGCGCGTGCTCGCATATTCGACGATTGCAAACTTGGGCCTCATCGTGGCTTGCGCGGGCGTGGGAAGCCCCGAGGCCATATGGGCGGCCGTGCTGCTCGTCATCTTCCACGCAGCCGCGAAGTCGCTGCTGTTCCTGTGCGTTGGCACGGCCGAACATCACATCGGAAGCCGCGACATCGAGGACATGGACTTGCTCTTCGAGCGCATGCCGCGGCTCGCGCGTTTCATGATGCTCGGCATCATGTGCATGTTCATCGCCCCGTTCGGCATGCTCATAGCAAAATGGGCCACGCTCGTGTCGTTCGTCGAGGCGAACCAGCTCATACTCATCTTGCTGCTCGCGTTCGGTTCTGCAGCGACGTTCATGTTCTGGGCGAAATGGCTCGGCAAGCTCTCCGGAATTGCCGGCAACCCCGATAACGTCGAGATGTCGGTTCACCCATCGGAGTGGGTCGCGATCATCATCATGGCCTGCATCTGACCATCGACAACCTCTGGATATCCTCGATACTGGCCATTTTCGTGTTCGTCATCCTCTTCGGCGGCGTGCACGCATCGAAGAAGAAGCGGGCGGATGTGTACCTTTCGGGCGTCTCGGTTGATTCGGATACGCGCACGTACCGCAACAGCCTTTCCGGCGAGTCAATCGCGACTTCCCGCAATTTGTACCTGGATTCGTTCTTTGGCGAGACGAAGCTGAGGCCGATCGGAGAGGTGCTGTGCTCGGCCATCATAATCATCGCGTTCTTGGCAAGCGGCATCATGCCGTTCGCCCTGTAAGGGAAGGTGGCCGATACCATGTGGTTGATCACCGATAAATTCCTTTTCACGCTTTTGGGGACGGTGGTATTCGCCGTGCTGGCCCCGATCGTGGGTTGTCTGCTAGCCGGACTCGAACGGAAGGTCTCCGCGCGCATGCAAGGCCGTGTCGGGCCTCCGCTGCTGCAGCCTTACTACGACGTGCGAAAACTCATCGCCAAGGACGATGTCACCGTCTCGGGCGTCGATGGCATATACATGACATGCGCGCTCATATTCGTTGCTTTCGCAGGCGGCATATTCTTCAGCGGAGGCAATCTGCTGATGAGCGCCTTCATCGTCACCATGGCCGCGCTGTTCTTCATCATGGCTGCGTATTCCTCTCGTAGCCCCTTTGCCGAGCTCGGCGCAGGGCGCGAATCGCTGCAAGTCATGTCGTACGAGCCGATGGTGCTGCTCATGGCCGTGTGCTTCTTCATGGCCTCCGGGTCGTTCAACATCGGTGAGGCGTTCTGGCTGAGAATGCCCGTCATCTGCTACACGATCCCAGCGTTCATAGGCTTCTTGTTCGTCCTCACCATTAAGCTGCGCAAGTCGCCGTTCGACCTGTCGACGTCTCATCATGCTCACCAAGAGCTCGTACGCGGCACAACGACAGAGATGAGCGGCAAGACCCTCGCGAAGGTCGAAATCATGCACTGGTGCGAAACCGTGCTGTTCCTCGGCTGGGCAGGCGTGTTCTTCATATGGGGCAATCCCGTATCGATCGTCATTGCCGTAGTCGTGGCGCTTGCCACCTGGTTTCTCGAGATATGGATCGACAACAACTTCGCGCGTGTCAAATGGCAGGCCATGCTGAAGTGGGCCTGGATCGTCGCGCTCGTGTGCGGCGGAATCAACATCGTCCTTCTGGCGTTCATCTAGGAAGGGGAGCACATGGGCTACGCATCAAAATCCCCCTGGGTTATCCACTACGACGGTTCGAGTTGCAACGGCTGCGACATTGAAGTGCTGGCGGCGCTGTGCCCGGGCTTCGATGTCGAGCGGTTCGGCATCATCAACACCGGCAACCCAAAGCATGCCGACATCTTCCTCGTCACCGGTTCGGTCAACGAGCGCAATATCGCGGTCGTGAAGCAGATCTACGAGCAGATGGTCGAGCCCAAGGTTGTCATCGCCTGCGGAATCTGCGCCTGCACAGGTGGCATCTTCCACGATTGCTACAACGTCATAGGCGGCGTAGACAAGGTTATTCCCGTAGATGTGTACGCGCCGGGTTGCGCCGTGCGCCCCGAAGCGATCATCGATGCGGTCGTTCAGGGCATCGGCATTCTCGAGGAGAAGTCGAAGGCTTTGCAAGCGGCGAAGAAGGGAGCTTAACAATGACGCTCGAAACCGCGTTTATCCCGCTGCAGCTTGACTGCCTGCACCGCGAGGCGGCCATCAAGAAGGCCGACGGTTGGCGATTCATCCAGACGCATGCCGTCAACGGGGAAAACGGCGTTGATCTGTACTATTCGTTCATGAAGGACGGCCTGATTGAGAACTATCGCATCGCAGGTGTGGGGAAAGACGATGCCGTGCCGTCGATCACCGATTTGTTCCTCGCTGCGTTTGTATTCGAGAACGAGGCGCGCGAGCTGTTCGGCGTTGACATGCGCGATATCGCCATCGACTTCGCAGGCGCCATGTACGCGCCCGCAATCGACGCGCCGATGACGTTCATCTCGCCCGAGCAGAAAGCCGCAAAAGACAAGGCGAAGAAAGCCGCGGCTGCAAAAGCCG
>CADAKR010000129.1 GCA_902788545.1 uncultured Coriobacteriaceae bacterium | reverse complement strand
TCGGCCGTCACCGTGGCGACGGGCGTGGCTTCGAGGTTCTCCTCGTAGGCCAGAGCCAAGAAACGCTCGACGTCTTCGGGCGCGAGCGCCACGGCCATGCGCTCCTGCGATTCCGATATGGCCAATTCGGTGCCGTCGAGGCCGTCGTACTTCTTGGGTACGCGATTCAGGTCGATTTGCAGGCCGTCGGCCAGCTCGCCGATGGCGACCGACACGCCGCCTGCGCCGAAGTCGTTGCAGCGCTTGATCATCTGGCAGGCTTCCGTGTTGCGGAACAGGCGCTGGATCTTGCGCTCGACCGGCGGGTTGCCCTTTTGAACCTCGGCGCCACACGTCTCGAGCGATTCAAGCTTGTGGGCCTTGGAAGAACCGGTGGCGCCGCCGATGCCGTCACGGCCGGTGCGGCCGCCCAGAAGCACCACGACGTCGCCCGCGGCGGGTGTCTCGCGGCGGACGTGATGGGCGGGCGTTGCGCCCAAAACCGCGCCGATCTCCATGCGCTTGGCCACGTAGCCGGGGTGGTACAGCTCGTTGACCTGGCCGGTTGCCAAGCCGATCTGGTTGCCGTAGCTAGAATAGCCCGCTGCGGCGGTGGTCACCAGCTTGCGCTGGGGCAGCTTGCCGGGAATCGTGTCGGCAACGGGCACGAGCGGGTCGCCCGCGCCGGTCACGCGCATGGCCTGGTACACGTAGGCGCGCCCGGAAAGCGGGTCGCGGATGGCGCCGCCCACGCAGGTGGCCGCGCCGCCGAACGGCTCGATTTCGGTCGGATGGTTGTGCGTCTCGTTCTTGAACAGGAACAGCCAGTCTTGCTGCTGCCCGTCGACCTCGGCTTTGATCTTCACCGTGCAGGCGTTGATTTCTTCCGATTCGTCGAGGTTTTTAAGGATGCCCTTCGCCTTCAGGTACTTCGCCCCGATGGTGCCCATGTCCATGAGGCACACCGGCTTCTCGTCGCGGCCGAGCTCGTGCCGCATGGCCAGGTAGCGGTCGAAAGCGGCTTGCACGATGGCATCGTCGATTTCGATATGCTCGAGCACCGTACCGAACGTGGTGTGGCGGCAATGGTCCGACCAGTACGTGTCGATCATCTTGATCTCGGTGATGGTGGGGTCGCGCCGTTCCTCGTCGCGGAAATACTGCTGGCAAAACGCGATGTCGGCTTCGTCCATGGCCAGGCCGCGATCGGCGATGAACGCGGCGAGTGCGGAAGCGTCGAGCTCGCAGAAGCCCTCGACGACCTCGACGGGATCGGGCTCGGGGAAGTCTTGCGCCAACGTGGCGACCGGCGCCAGCGACGCCTCGCGGGCCTCGACCGGGTTGATGACGTATTTCTTCACGGTGGCCAGGTCGTCTTCGGTCAACGCGCCTTCGAGCATGTACACCTTCGCATTGCGCACGTCGGGCCGCTCGCCCTGGCTGATGAGCTGGATGCATTGGCTCGCCGAATCGGCGCGCTGGTCGAATTGGCCCGGCAGCGCCTCGACGGCGAACACGGCAAAGCCCGGCGCCTCGGGAAGGTCGCGGTACACGTCGTCGGTTTGAGGTTCGCTGAAAACCGTGGGCACGCACTGTTCGAAGAGCTCTTCGGATATGCCCTCGACGTCGTAGCGGTTCAGCAGGCGCAAGCCCGTCAGGCCCGCAACGCCCAGGATCTCGCGCAGTTCCTTCTCGAGCGCCTTCGCCTCGACGTCGAATCCGGCTTTCTTTTCCACGTATACCCGCGAAACCATGTGCGCACCTTCCTCGTGAATTGCTGATGCGTTCATTATATAGGCGCGTCGCGCGGGGCGAGGCGAAGGCGCTGCGATGTGTTGCGAGTCATGGGTGGACGACACGTCCTCTGCAAATGCCTCGCGCTCGCACGGCTTGCCCGCGCGTCGTGCGCGCTGGCGATGCCGTTCATGGTTCGTCTGCGATAATAGGGGCAACCATGCATGCGAAGGAGGCGAGATGGCACGTGGCGATCGGGCGGGGATCGGATGCGGCACGATCGTGGTCGTGCTCGTCGCCGCTGCGCTGTTAGCCGCATGGGCTTTGGGCGCGTTCGATCGGCTGCTGTACCTGTTCCAGGTGGAATCGTCGAGGCCGACGCAATCTGCGCAGGTCGATCGCCTGGCCAGCGAGCAAGAAGACCTTTACGCGTACGCGCAGCTTTCCGCCGACGATCGCGAAAGGTACTTCATCTTGCTCGACGCGTTCCAGTCGCGCGAGCCACGTGCCTATCCCGAAACCGACATGGATGATTTGGCGCGCCTGCGCGATTGCGTGCTGGCCGATCATCCCGAGCTGTTCTACATCAGCGGCGTGTCGATTCAGACGACGTCGAACCGGGGGAGCGGCTTGGTGACGGGCGTGATGGTGGAAGGACAATACGCGTTCACGGCCGAAGAGGCCGCCGCGCTGCAGCCGCAGATCGAGGCGGCTGCCGGTGAATGCCTGGCCGGCATGCCCGAAGGCCTAGACGATTACAGCAAGGCGAAGTACCTCTACGAATACCTGGCGCGTACCGTGGAATACGACCAGGGCGTTTCTGCCGGCGTGGCGAGCGTGGAAGGCGAATCGTCGGGGCAGACCATCGTCGACGCGCTCGTTTACCATCGCTCGGTGTGCGCGGGATACGCACGGGCTTACCAATACCTTCTCAATCAGGTCGGCGTGCCGTGCACATACGTGACCGGCCAAGCCGCTGGCGAAAACCATGCCTGGTGTGTGGCGTTCCTCGACGGGAACTGGTACCACGTCGATCCGACCTGGGGCGATCCCCAGTTCCTCGGCGACGACGGCGTGGCAGCCGATCTGGGTCGCGTCAACTACGACTACCTATGCGTGACCGATGCCGACATCGCCACGACCCATGCGCTCACGTGCCCGTATCCGCTTCCCACTTGCACGAGCATGTCCGACAATTACTATGTTCGCGAGGATCTGTACCTGACGGCGCCCGATGTCGAATGGGCGGGCTCGATCGTGGAGCGGGCGGTTGCGAACGGCGAGGCGCAGGCGCGGTTCCGCTGCGCCGATCGTGATATATACGACCAGGTGGTCGCGGAGTTGTTCGCCGGCCAGATGATATACCGCTTCATTCCCGGCAATTCGTGCCGGTACCTTTTGGGAGAAGAGCTCTGCACCGTGGAAGTGGTGCTCGATTAGCGAGGAGCAGCATATGACGAGTTTGTTCGACGAGATGCGCATCGGCACCCTGACGGCGCGCAACCGCATCGTGCGCTCGGCGACGGCCGAGTCCCTTGCCACACCGGCCGGGTGCCTCACGCCCGAGCTGCTCGGATTGTACGGCCAGCTGGCATGGGGCGGTGTGGGCATCATCATCACGGGTTACATGTACGTAACGCACGATGGCAAGCCTTCCGAGGGTGCGCTCGGCCTGTACGACGACGCGTTTCTCCATCATTACCGCTGCCTCACCGACTTGGCACACGAAAACGGCGCTTGCATCGTGGCGCAGCTCGTGTACGGGGGCTCGAAGAGCAAGCTGGCGGATGACGACACGCGGCGCCTTGCGCCTGCGGATGATCCGGTCGAGGACGGGGTATCGAACACGTCGATCCTGGGCGCGAGCGCCATCGCGCATCCACGCACCGGCCTTGTTCCGACCGAGGCGTCAACCGAGGACCTTCATGCGTTGGCGCAGGCGTTCGGCCAGGCAGCGCTTCGGGCGCGGGCGTGTGGGTTCGATGGCGTGGAAGTGCATGTGGCGCACGGATACCTGCTCTCCCAGTTCCTGAGCCGTCGCTTCAACGTGCGCGAAGACGAATACGGCCAAACGCTGGAGGGCCGGGCTCGCCTGCCGTTGGAATGCGTCAGGGCCGTGCGCGCGGCGGTGGGCTTGGAGTGGCCGGTTTTGGTGAAGCTGAACGCGTGCGATGATTGGGACGATCCGGCCGGCACGCGCGGAGGGTTGGGCGAAGACGAAAGCGCGCAGGTAGCGGCCTGGCTGGTCGCGGCGGGTGCAAACTGTGTCGATGTGAGTGGCGATTGGCATGCGGCTTCGAAGGATGCGCCTGCGGGCGAGCCGTATTTCGCCGGCTTCGGAGCATGGCTGGCACGCGAGCTCGATGTTCCCATCATCGTGACCGGCGGATGGCGCGATCCGCGCACGATCGAATCGCATCTTGCGAGCGACGGCATCGCCGGCGTCGGCATGAGCCGTCCGCTCATCTGCGAACCCGACTTGCCGCGACGCTGGAAATCGGGCGATGTCGCGCCGAGCCCGTGCACGGGATGCGGAATCTGCCAGAAACAGATTGGCGTCCCCTGCGCTTTGAGGGAATAAGAGTGGCATAATCGTATTACGAGCGTTTCATTCGAGACAGGAGACCATCATGGCCGACATGGAAGAAATCAAAGAGGAGATCAACGACGCCGAGCTGAAGTTCGAAGCCGAAGTCGATGCTGCCGCCACTGAGGTGGAAGATAAAGCCGCTGCGGCCGAAGATGCCGCCAAGAGCACGTTCGACGGCATTGCCAGTGCTGTCGCGGAAGGTGCCGGCAAGGTGCAGGAGGCCGCTAAGCCCGCAGTCGACGCCGTTGCGGCGAAGGCGGGCGAGGCCTATGAGACCGCCAAGCCCGTGATGGCCAACGTCGCGTCCGTCGTAGCCGAGAAGGCTGGCGCTGTCGCTGAAGCCGCCAAGCCGGTCATCGACAACGTCGCCACAAAAGCGGGGGAGGCCTATGAGGCTGCCAAGCCCAAGGTCGAGGAAGTCTTCGGGGCTGTTGCCGAGAAGGTGAGCGCTGCATTCGAGGCCGCCAAGCCCGCTGTCGAAGGCGCTGCC
>CADAKR010000128.1 GCA_902788545.1 uncultured Coriobacteriaceae bacterium | reverse complement strand
GGCCTGTGGCGCTATCTGACGGGGCAGGTCCAGTTTGCATCTGCAGACTTCAGCGCTCCGCTCATCCTGACAGCAGCACGCTATGCCAGTGTTGCGGTGCTGGTGATGGGCGCTTTACACTACATTCGCGTGGGAATGAGCCGTCGTCCGGAAAAGCGGCTCGATGACGAAAGGTAAGACATGGACAAGCTGTACACGATCGGCGATGCGGCGGCCAAGCTGGGGATGCCGGCGTCGACGATTCGGTTCTACGAGAAGAACGGGCTGATTCCCAACCAGCAGCGTTCAAGCGACGGGCGACGCCTGTTCGACGAGGACGACTTGGAGTGGATGCGCTTCGTCGAGCGGCTGAAGGTGTCGGGCATGCCCATCAAGGAGATCCGCGAGTACATCGATTTGTACCTGCAGGGCGACGCGACCATCGAGGAGCGCCGGCGCATCGTCTACTCGCGTCGCGCTGCCATCGACGCGCAGCTCGAAGAGCTGATGCTCGCCCGCGACTTCATCGACTATAAATGCTGGTACTACGACGTGGCGCGCGAATCGGGCACGTGCGACACCCCTCGGAACATGCCCTACGAAGAGCTGCCCGAAGATATCAAGCGCATCAAGGCGAAGTGCAAGATCAACCGTTACTAAGGAGGAAAGATTCATGGGTAAAAAACTGGTTGCATACTTCAGCGCAAGCGGCACGACGGAGAAGGTGGCAAAGGACCTCGCGGCGGCAATCGGCGCCGACTTGTTCGAGATCGCGCCCGAACAACCCTATACGCGTGCCGACTTGAACTGGCAGGACAAGGGGAGCCGCACCACTTTGGAGATGAATGACGAGTCGTGCCGCCCCTCCATTGCCGGAAAGGTCGCTGACATGGGCGTCTACGACATGGTGTTCGTGGGCTTCCCGGTCTGGTGGTACGTGGAGCCGCGCATCATCGACACGTTCCTAGAGGCCTACGACTTCGCGGGCAAGACGGTGGTGCCCTTCGCCACGAGCGGCGGAAGCGGTTTGGGTCGCGCCCCTCAGCGCATGCAGGCGCTTGCGGCGGGTGCAAGGGTGCTTGCGGGCGGGTTGCTCAACGGGTGCCCCTCGCAGGACGAGCTTGCGGCATGGGCCGAGCGCGCGTTGGAGGCGTAGCCGGATGCAATACACTAAACTCGGCGCGAGCGACTTGTCGGTTTCGCGCATTTGCCTGGGTTGCATGGGCTTCGGCGACCCGACTGCCGGCCAGCACTCGTGGACGGTCGGCGAGGAGGCCACGCGCGATATCGTGAAGCGCGCACTCGATGCGGGCATCAACTTCTTCGACACGGCCATCGCCTACCAGGGCGGCACGTCGGAGCAGTACGTAGGTCGCGCGCTTCGCGACTTCGCCCGCCGCGACGACGTGGTTGTGGCAACGAAGTTCCTGCCGCGCACGGCCGACGAGATCGCCGAAGGCGTCACCGGCCAGCAGCACATCGCGAACAGCATCGACGCCAGCTTGGCGCATCTCGGCATGGATTACGTGGATCTCTACATTTACCACATGTGGGACTACAACACGCCGTTGCCCGAGGTGATGGAAGGACTCGCCCAGGTGGTGGCCGCCGGCAAGGCACGCCACATCGGCATCGCGAACGTATATGCCTGGCAGCTTGCGAAGGCGAACGCCCTTGCCGAACGCGAAGGGTTCCCGAAATTCGTGAGCGTGCAGAATCACATGAACCTGATCTTTCGCGAAGACGAGCGCGAGATGCTGCCTTGCTGCGCGGAGGAGAAGGTTGCGCTGACTCCGTACAGTGCGCTTGCAAGCGGGCGCCTGTCGCGTCGGCCCGGTGAGACGAGCAAGCGTTTCGAGGAGGACTCCTACGCCAAGTTCAAGTACGACGCCTCAGCCGACGCCGACGCGCGCGTGATCGGACGCGTGGCCGAGCTTGCCGAAGCCCGCGGCGTCACCATGACCGAGGTATCGCTGGCCTGGTTGCTAGCCAAGGTCGCCTCTCCCGTCGTGGGCGCGACCAAGCCGCACCACGTCGATGGCGCCGTAAGGGCAGTCGACCTCGTGCTGACCGACGAGGAGATCGCTTACCTGGAAGAGCCCTACGTTCCACACGCCATCGTGGGTGTGATGGCGCAGAACAAGCCCGCTGATGCAGGCAAGGAGCACGTGTGGCTCGCTAACGCCAAGTACCTGAGGGGAGAACGCCGATAATCATCCCCGTGCTGCGGGGAAGTCCCAACATCGGCGGCTCGGCGACGGGGAAACCTCCTCCGGCAAAATAAAATGGATGAAAGTGAAATGGTTTCGTCAGAATTTCGTATCATTACATGTCGGAGGAAAACAGACAGCAAGGAGTAATCATGTGCTTCAGACCGAGCCCGGTGAAACGGCAAAACAGTGATGATATGGCCACTTGCGAGACATGCGGTATGCCCCTTTCTCCCGATGATCTGGCGAATGGCGTTTGCTCCTTCTGCGGCGATCCCATTCCGCCCGATCCGCCCAGCGAATTCAGCGACATCGATCCGAGCTACAGCACCAGGATCATCTAGGATAAGGCGCGGTCATAAGGCACGTGCTATCGCGCTAAGCGGTTCCTCTCCTTTATTGTCACGAGGCGATCCCGAATGGGGGCGTCCCTTTTGGTCCTTTTGGCTCAGAGCGCACCGCCACCAGAGCTGCCTCGTACGCATCACACGTTGCCGTTGGGAGCATAACGAGCGCGTTTACCGTAGATGCTTTCACGTGCATGGCGCTGTGCCTTCCCCTTGAGGGCTGGTAGTGCCGTTCTGCATGCGCCTCATGCGCCTGTCTTTGACAAGATTGTTCTTGGCTTTTACGGTATTGCATCTATGCGCCAATGCTCGGGGCCGTTGGACGGAGCGCTCATCGCATATGGCGAATGGCGAGAGGGGTCTCCTGCAGCGAAACGGCTCTTGTTGCTGTCCTTGGGATGCATCTTCGTCGAGCTTGTGCGCTGCCAACAGCTCGAAACCGTGTAGACTGGTAATACGGCATAGTGAGGAGGCACGATGATTTGCGCAAAATGCGGTGCAGAGCTTCCGAACGGATTCAGGTTTTGCTTCAAATGCGGGGCGGTTTACTCCCGTCCAGGGGAAACGCGCGAACAGACAATAGACCTCGCAAGGCGGCAATACGCCCTTTACCAGCAGATCATCGGCATGACGTCCTCGAAGGAAACGGCACCGGCCGAGTTCGAGGCGCAAGCTGGGCCAGAGGTGCAGACTGAGCCTGAGGTGCAGGCCGAGCCGGATGCGACGCAGGCCGAGCCCGAGGTGCAGGCCGAATCTGATGCGATGCAAACGGAGCCAGAAACGACGCAGGTCGAGTCTGAGATGCAGGCCGAGCCTGAGGCGCAAGCCGAACCTGCGGTGCAGACCGAGCCTGAGGAGCAAGCCGAGCCTGATGCAGTTCAAGCTGCACCCGAGGTGCAGGCCGAGTCTGTAGTTCAAGCTGCTTCTGAGGTGCAGGACGAATCTGTGGCGATGCAAGTCGAACCTGCGGTGCAGGCTGAACCTGCGGTGCAGGCTGCTTCTGAGACACAGGTCGAGTCCGCGGCTCAAGCTGCCCCTGAGATATTGCTTGATCCCGCAGCTCAAGCAGCCCCTGAAGTGCAGGCCGCGCCCGAAGTGCAGATCGAGCCCGGTGCTGCCCAGGCTGCGCCCGAGGCCGTTCCGGCGAAGGCCGAGGCGCAGCCCCATCAACAGGCGCCCCTCGCTGCGAGCAACTACGCCGAGCAGTTCGAGCAATCAAAAGGGCAGGGGACATCGGGCCTCGCCATCGCCGCGTTGGTGTTCGGCGTTGCCGCCATCAGCACGTCGTTCTTGCCGATCATCAACAATGCCTCGTTCTTCATCGCGGTGGCCGGCGTTATCTTCGCCATAGCGGGAATCGTGGCCACGGGGAAGGGCAAGGGCAAGAAGGGCCGCGGTATCGCGATTGCGTCGCTGATCATCAGCGCTGTGGCGATAGTCATCGTCGTTGCGACCCAAGCATTCTTCGTTTCGCTTTTCAACACGGCGTTGAACGGCGCGAAGCCCGTTTCGACAACGGCCCAATCGGCGCAATCCCAAAAGGCGGTGCAATCCGAATACGACTCCCTGAACGTTGGCCAGTCCGTGACGCTTTCTAATGGCATGACCGTGACGGTGAACGGTGTCCGGGAGGGCCTCAGGAACTACGACGGCTCGCATGTGACCGAAGTCGCCGTTACGTACTCGAACGGCGGCAGGCACAATGAGGACTTCAACCTCCTTGACTGGAAAGCGGAAGACGCCAACGGCGTGATCAGCGGCATGACGTACTATCAGGATGCGAAAAACGAGCTCTCGAGCGGCCAACTTGCACCTGGCGGAGTCGTCACGGGCAACATCTATTTCGAGGGAGACGCCGTCAAGGTCCACTACTACGACAACGCCTTGACGCAATCCCAATCAAGCGTCAGCTGGCTAGTCGGCTGAACCGGTCCCTGATTTAAAGGCCCCGCCTTCGCCCCACTCCCAAGCGCCTTCGATGCCGCAGGCATGGGCCACGATTTCAAAATGGCATTTGGCGATGCCCAGGTCGGTGTACTCCATGCCCGTCTTCACGCGGATGAGCTCGGCGCGCACGGGTCCGTCGACATCGTCTTGGACGAACACGACCGGCTGCTCGTTGATGGCCGAGGGGCCCTTCCATACCGCGTCGATGCAGGCGCGAATCCACTCGGGGGCGTTGCCGAGAGCCACAGGTCCGCGGTACAGGTTCTCGAGCGGTTTGGAGCGACGGCGGATGCCTGCGCGAATCGTGCGCTGCTTGAGCGG